>NZ_QSRV01000027.1:0-21643 GCF_003437235.1 Collinsella sp. TF07-1 | reverse complement strand
TGGCGGGCCGGCCGAAGTATCCGACACTATCTCTGCGACCAAGGAGGGCTAAGCCATGGCTTCTCAAGCCGAGCTCACCCCGTGCGGGGCAATGTTTGACATCTTTAAGCGCGCAGCGCACCTGAGCCATATCGAACTGTGCGGCCTGGTGCTCTCGAGCCGCCCGCTCGCCGACGGCCGTAGTCCGCAGAGCCGTGCCGCCGATCGCTCCTGGGTTTCGCGCTTTATCGTGCGCGCGCCGGTCGGCACGCTGCAGGAACGTTATTTTGCCGATTACGGCACCTCGGCCGCGCGCATTATGTCGCAGCTGGCCCTGCGCCGCCGCAATCCCATGGACGCCGCGGCCGTGACCAATATGGTGTGCGGCCCCGCTGGCGAGCCCATGGTGCGGGCACTCGAGGAATGCCATCAGGACACGAATCTCTATCGCAATGCGCTCGAGCGCCTGTCGCAGGCGGCTGAGCTCATGCCCGCCGAGCGCGCGGAGGCTATCCTGGTACTGTTCGTCGCCGTAGGCTGTTCGGCGGATGTTCGCTCGTCGGTGACCTACGCCATCGATTACGCACATGCGACCTGCGGCGGCGCCACGTCGACGCCGCGCTCGCTGAGCACATCTTCAGTCACAGGCGAGCACGAGGCTTCGCCGGCGCATCCGCTGGGACTGCTGCGCGTGCAAAACGGCTATGTGGTGAGCGCCCCGCGCTGGATTCAACCGAGTGAGGAGGGCGTCGAGATCGGCGCGCTGGCTACGGGGGAGGGCGACATTACCGACGTCGGCGACGACGTCTCGGCTCGTCATGCCCATATCTGGTGCGACGATTCTGGCACATGGTTTGTCGAGGACCTGTCGTCCACGAACGGCACCGTGGTGGTAAACGGGGCCACGAGTGTGTGTATTCAAGTAGAGCCCGGCCGCTCCGCCCAGCTCAATCCCGGCGACGAGCTCAAACTCGGCGAATCCACCACCTACGCCATCCTCCTCGGCGCCCTCTAGCCGACAGATAGGGACGCTCCTTTTCTGTCGGCACTTGGGGACACTCCTTGGCGCGCCAGAGCCAGTCGCCCGGGGATGGGGGGACCATTTTGGCCCTTGACGGTCACCCGAGGTAAACCTTTACCGCCCACCTATATTTGCCGAAATATGGCCTGACGGCGGGGTACAATAAACCCGCATGCGGATTTCCGTTGCGGGCGCTTCCCATCGCCGGGGCGTGCCCGGGAGCATCCGGCATGCGGCCTTTGCGGCGCTCGGTCATGTGCAAGACGGGTAGCTGGGCTTGTGGAGCGCGTGCAGCCCTCCTCGCCTCGGCATGCCTTCTCTCCACGCCATGTACCTGCTGCTGAGCCTGCCTGCCAGATGATTGGAAGCAACAGCGAAAATCCCATCACGCCAACATCCCGGCGATCGCCGGGGCCTGTATACCTATATGAGAGGAGAGGGGTATATGGCGCGTAAGTTTAAGTCTATGGACGGCAACGAGGCGGCCGCATATGTTTCGTATGCGTACACCGAGGTAGCGGGAATCTATCCCATTACGCCGTCCAGCCCGATGGCCGACCATGTCGACCAGTGGGCGGCCCAGGGTCGCAAGAATATCTTCGGCACCCCGGTCAAGGTCGTCGAGATGGAGTCCGAGGCAGGTGCAGCCGGTACCGTTCACGGTTCGCTGGGCGCCGGTGCTCTGACCACCACCTACACGGCTTCTCAGGGTCTGCTCCTGATGATCCCGAACATGTACAAGATCGCGGGCGAGCAGCTCCCGGGCGTCTTCCACGTCTCCGCGCGTTGCGTCGCTTCCCACGCCCTGAACATCTTTGGCGATCACTCCGACGTCATGGCCTGTCGTCAGACCGGTTTCGCCATGCTCGCCGAGGGCAACGTCCAGGAGGTCATGGACCTCTCGCCGGTGGCTCACCTTGCCGCCATCGAGGGTAAGACCCCGTTCCTTAACTTCTTCGACGGCTTCCGCACCAGCCACGAGATCCAGAAGGTCGCCATGTGGGACTACAAGGATCTGGCCGAGATGTGCGACATGGACGCCGTCCAGGCTTTCCGCGACCACGCGCTCAACCCTGAGCACCCGCACACCCGCGGCAGCCACGAGAACGGCGATATCTTCTTCCAGAACCGTGAGGCCTGCAACAAGGTCTACGACGAGCTTCCCGCCGTCGTCGAGGGCTACATGAAGAAGATCAACGAGAAGCTCGGCACCGATTACGGCCTGTTCAACTACTACGGCGCTCCCGATGCTGATCGCGTCGTCGTGTGCATGGGCTCCTTCTGCGACGTGCTCGAGGAAGTCATCGACTACCTCAACGCTCACGGCGAGAAGGTCGGCCTGGTCAAGGTTCGCCTGTTCCGCCCGTTCTCCATCAAGCACTTTGTGGACGTTCTCCCCGAGACCGTCCAGAAGATCGCCGTCATGGACCGTACCAAGGAGCCGGGTTCCATCGGCGAGCCGCTCTACCAGGACGTCGTCTCCGCTCTCTACGAGGCCGGCAAGACGGGCATCAAGGTCGTCGGCGGCCGTTATGGCCTGGGCAGCAAGGACACGCCTCCCGCGTCCGCGTTCGCTGTCTTCGAGGAGCTCAAGAAGGACGAGCCCAAGCGCGAGTTCACCATCGGCATTGTCGATGACGTGACCAACCTGAGCCTGCCCGAGGCCGAGGATGCGCCCAACACCGCAGCCCCCGGCACCATCGAGTGCAAGTTCTGGGGTCTGGGTGGCGACGGTACCGTCGGCGCCAACAAGAACTCGATCAAGATCATCGGCGACCACACCGACAAGTACGTCCAGGCCTACTTCCAGTACGACTCCAAGAAGACCGGCGGCGTCACTGTCTCGCACCTGCGCTTTGGTGATTCCCCGATCCGCTCGCCGTACTACGTGACCAAGGCCGACTTTGTCGCTTGCCACAACCCCAGCTACATCGTTAAGGGCTTCAAGATGGTCCGCGACGTCAAGCCGGGCGGCACCTTCCTGGTCAACTGCCAGTGGAGCGACGAGGAGTTCGCCGAGCACATGCCCGCCGTGGCCAAGCGCTACATCGCGAACAACAACGTCAACGTCTACCTGATCGACGCTATCGACCTGGCGGCCAAGGTCGGCATGGGCAAGCGCACCAACACGGTGCTCCAGTCCGCCTTCTTCGCGCTGGCCAAGGTCCTGCCCGCCGAGAACGCCCTGCAGTACATGAAGGACGCGGCTACCAAGTCCTACATGAAGAAGGGCCAGGCTATCGTCGACGCCAACCACAAGGCCATCGATGCCGGCGCTACTGCTTTCCGTAAGTTCGAGGTTCCGGCCGACTGGGCTACCGCCGAGGACGCCGCTCCCGTCGAGCTCTCCGAGGAGACCAAGTCCGCCATCGCCCAGCAGGTCAAGAACCTGCTCGAGCCCATCGATCGCATGGATGGCGACAGCCTGCCCGTTTCCGCCTTCGTCGGTTGCGCCGACGGCCAGTTTGAGCTGGGCGCCTCCGCATACGAGAAGCGCGGCGTCGCCGTGGTCGTTCCCCACTGGGACGAGACCAAGTGCATCCAGTGCAACCAGTGCGCCTATGTGTGCCCGCATGCCACCATCCGTCCGTTCGCGATGACCGAGGACGAGGCTGCAGCCGCGCCCGAGGCTACCCGCACGCTCGACGCTATGGGCCCCAAGGCCAAGGGCATGAAGTTCACCATGGCCGTGTCCCCGCTCGACTGCATGGGCTGCACCAACTGCGTCAAGGTCTGCCCCAAGGGCGCCCTCGAGATGGTTCCCACCGAGCAGGAGATGGACCAGCAGCCCGTTTGGGACTACATGGTCGAGAACGTCTCCGAGAAGAAGGAGCTCATCGCGGCCAACGTCAAGGGCAGCCAGTTTAAGCAGCCCTACCTGGAGTTCTCTGGTTCCTGCGCCGGTTGCGCCGAGACCGCCTATGCACGTCTGGTGACCCAGGTCGCCGGCGACCGCATGTTCATTTCCAACGCCACCGGCTGCTCCTCCATTTGGGGTAACCCCGCTGCCACCGCTCCTTACTGCAAGGACAAGGACGGTCACGGCCCGGCGTGGAACAACTCCCTGTTCGAGGACAATGCCGAGCACGGTCTAGGCATGGCCGTCGGTTACGAGGCCGTCCAACACAAGCTGATCGCCGCTACCCAGGACATCATCGCTGCCGATGGTCCGTCCGACGAGCTCAAGGCTGCTGGCCAGGCTTGGATTGACTCCGTCAACGACGCCGAGGCCTCCAAGACCGCTGCCGCTGCCTACGTTGCCGAGCTCGAGAAGTGCGGCTGCGAGGCTTCCAAGGCAATCCTCGCCGACAAGGCTTACCTCACCAAGAAGTCCTTCTGGATCTTCGGCGGCGACGGCTGGGCCTACGACATCGGCTTCGGTGGCCTGGACCACGTCCTGGCTTCCGGCCACAACGTCAACGTCTTCGTCTTCGACACCGAGGTGTACTCCAACACCGGCGGTCAGGCCTCCAAGGCCTCGAACCTGGGCCAGGTCGCTCAGTTCGCCGCTGCTGGTAAGGTGACCAAGAAGAAGTCCCTGGCCGAGATTGCCATGAGCTACGGCTACGTCTACGTGGCACAGGTTGCCATGGGCGCCAACCCGGCTCAGACCCTCAAGGCCATCCACGAGGCCGAGGCCTACGACGGCCCGTCCCTCATCATCGGCTACAGCCCCTGCGAGATGCACTCCATCAAGAAGGGCGGCATGCAGAACTGCCAGGCCGAGATGAAGAAGGCTGTCGAGTGCGGTTACTGGAACCTCTTCCGCTTCAACCCCGAGGCTGCTGCCGGCAAGAAGTTCTCACTCGATTCCAAGGAGCCCGCGGGCGGTTATCAGGAGTTCCTGATGAACGAGGCCCGTTACGCTTCGCTGACGCGTTCCTTCCCCGAGCGCGCCGAGGAGCTCTTCAAGGAGAACGAGCAGGCCGCTATGGACCGCTACGCTCACCTGTTGAAGCTCAAGACGGTGTACAACGAGGCCTAGGTCTCCCACCGCAGGATCTGAGGGCTAACCTTCGCGGACGTCCTCGGACATGAAAGAACCCCCGCTGCGCAGTTCACTACGTGCGGCGGGGGTTCTTTCGTCCTGCGGAGTGTCCGCGAAGGTTAGCCCTCAGATCCTGCTACGACTACGTCCTCGGATTGTGGGGCTGAATGAAGGACGTGGCTGTGGGGGTGCCTTGTCCCGGTCGCTGTTTCGCGGCGTGGCCGCGAAACCACGCGCCACTTTGGGCATGGAGGGCTAGCTGATTGTGGCCTTCTGCTGCCCCAGTGCTGTTTCGCGCTTTGCGCGAAACATCGCAGCACTTTGGGCATAGTGGGGGAGTTGGTTGTCGCTGCCTTCTATCCCCTTGCTGTTTCGCGCCTTTGGCGCGAAAGGCGCAGTACTTTGGGCGTGGGGGCTGGCTTGCGGACTCAGATGACCTAGAGAGATATGGGTGCAAACGAGAAATCGTTGTTGGGGTCGTCCTTTTCCATAAACTCATCGAGACAGAATGTCATATAGATTGGAACGTAAAGGATCTTGCCCTCTTTACAAAGGTTTTCGTGGCTCAGCACAACGGCCTCGGGAATTTTGTACTCGCCCACACTCATCAAACGGTCGAGGGCTGCATGTGCTCGAACTTTCTTGCCCGATTTGACTTCGATTGGGACAACATGCCCGCGGGCACCTTCGATTACAAAGTCGACTTCACCGACCTCACGCGTTTGGTGGTACCACGTATCTGCTCCGAGGGCAACGAGTTCCTGTGCGACCACGTTCTCATAGAGGCCGCCGAGGTTGGGGGTTTTCATGTCAAGGTAGACGGCGCGTGCCGTGCTGCCGGGATACCGCGATGCGAGCATACCTGTATCGGACTCGTATAGTTTAAAGGCCGTCGTTTTCTCCGTCCTCTTGAGAGGACTTCGTGCCTCCGTCACCTGGGGGACCATCAATCCAACGCCTGCGTTCACCAGCCATAGGAAATCCTGCTCGTATTTTTGAAGACGAGCTCCCTCGCCTAGAGACGAGACGATAAAGCGATGGGACTCCGCCTCAAGCTGAACGGGAATTTGCTCGAAAATGGAGCGAACGTTAAACGCTCGAGTCGATGCATATTTAGAGATATCGCTTTTGTACTGATCGACTAGCTGAATTTGAAGCTCACGCGTTCTCACGAGCGAATAGCCCGAATCGATATAGTTCTGAACGACCTCCGGCATGCCGCCGCAAACGATATAAGCTCTAAAGTTTTTGAGCATCGCCTCATGAATAAAATTTTCGACGGGACGCCTCTCGACAAGGCAGCTGCGGATGTCTGCAAGCACATTCTCGCTGATGCTGTTTGCCCAACAAAACTCTTCAAAATCCATTGGCCGCATAACAATGTGCTCGACATACCCCACCGGGAAAGAAGAGATCCCCTTAAACTCAGTCCCAAGCATAGACCCCGAGAAGACATAGCTAAAGCGTCCGTCCTCGACCAGCGCCTTCATAAGTGTAACGATCTGCGGATACTCCTGAATCTCATCGACAAAGATAAGCGTATCTCCCTCAACAAGCGGTGCATCCGCAAGAAGGGCCACACGGTTGATGAAGTCAATGGAGTTCTTAGCGCCAACAAGTACGTCTCTTGCCTCGGCATCAAGTAGCAGATTGACCTCATAATACGAAGCGTAGTTGCTCTTTCCAAACGCGCGAATCGCATAGCTCTTGCCAATCTGACGCGCACCGGTAACAAGCAGGGCCTTATGGGAGTTATTCTTCCAGCTCAAAAGCCTATCAGTGACTTTGCGGCGTAGCATTAAAACACCTCATTGACAAAAATTGGCAAATAGATTTGCCCCTAATCATACAAAAATTGACAAATAGATTTGACCCAAATCATACAAAAATTGGCAAATAGCAAAGCTCACTTAGGCCTCAAAGCCAGCGAGCCAGCACGGTACTTTGCGAAAAGGCTGGCGGCGCCGTTGTTGAGGGTGGCCAGGTTGACAGTGGCGCCGTTAGCGTTCTCGGCTGCTTGGGCGCGCAGGAGCGAAAGGGCGTCGGTAGCGTTCATGCAGAAGCCGACGGTAAAGTTCCATACTGCGAACTCGCAGTCGCTTGCCGCGGGGTGAAGCGCGATCGGCTATCCCTTATGTTGGATGAAAAGCCCCATGTTTTTGCAGGGGTGCATACTCAACTTATAAGTGCATAGAATCTCGTATAGTGCGAGTAAGATATTGCGCTGTCCGTTTTGTGTTTAGCAGAGATGTAGTTTGCATAATCCGACATAATCCTCGCTGCATTTAAATAAAGTTGCACGTAAATGGCGTAGATATGCGTGAGCTGGGGTTCTTTACGCTGAGCGGATAAAAACGACCGTTCACCGTTCCGCTATTTTCAAAATGAATAAAATGAGCGATAAAGAGAATATAAACCTTAATAAACTCGCGTAACGCACGGACGCGGGTTATTAATGGGTTGTAGGCCTTTTACAGAAAGGATTCCAGCAATGTCTAAGCCTCTTGGCAAGCCCGATCGTATTGTCGTCGCCCTTGGCGGCAACGCCCTCGGCAACAACCCCGTCGAGCAGATCGAGGCCGTGAGCAACACCGCCCACGCTCTCCTTGGTCTTATCGAACAGGGTAACGAGATCATCATCACCCACGGCAACGGCCCGCAGGTCGGCATGATCCAGAACGCCTTCGCCGCTGCCCACGATGCCATCGGTACCCCCGAGATGCCGCTGCCCGAGTGCGGCGCCATGTCCCAGGGCTACATTGGTTATCACCTGCAGCAGGGCATCGGCCGCGAGATGCACAAGCGCTATAAGCGTTGGCACGCCGCCACCGTCGTCACCCAGATCGAGTGCGATCCGGATGATCCCGCGTTCAAGAACCCGACCAAGCCGATCGGCCCCTTCTACACCGAGGAGCAGGCCAAGGAGTTCATGGCCGAGGATCCCTCCAAGGTCTTCGTCGAGGATTCCGGCCGCGGCTGGCGTCGCGTCGTCGCTTCCCCCGATCCCAAGAAGATCGTCGAGGCTGACTCCATCCTCAACCTGCTCGACAACGAGTTCATCGTCATCGCCTGCGGTGGCGGCGGCATCCCCGTCGTCCGCGACTACGAGAACAAGGGCTGCTACAAGGGCGTTCCCGCCGTCATCGACAAGGACCTGGGCGGCGAGCTGCTGGCCGAGGACTGCGACGCCGACGTTCTGTTCCTGCTGACCGCCGTTGAGCATGTCGCCATTAACTTTGGCAAGCCCAACCAGGAGGAGCTCGAGGACCTCACCGCCGACGAGGCCGAGCGCCTGGCCGACGAGGGTCAGTTTGGCAAGGGTTCCATGGAGCCCAAGGTCCGCGCTGCCATCAAGTTCGCCCGTTCCCGCAAGGGCCGCACCTGCATCATCGGCGCTCTGGACAAGGCTGCCGAGACCATGGCCGGCCTCTCCGGTACCCGCATCCACGAGTAGTCTCTACTCTGTTGCCTCTCTCGTGGGCGCCAGGCAAAGCGCCTACAAACTAGCCTCTCTTCATGAGCCCCGCAGTCCGCTCCGACTGCGGGGCTTTTGCTATTCAGCTAGTCATTAGGGACGTTCTTAAATGACTAGTCAAACAAGAGCGTCCCCAATGACCACTCATTTAAGTCTGTCCCCAATGAGTGCTCAATGACTAGTAGTAGGCCCACATGGCTTCGACTTCGTTGAGGACCTCTACGACGCCCCAGCGACGGGCGCTGCGGCTGGCCGAGTTGGGGTCGTAGACGCCAATCTGGCTGGCATCGTCGATGCCGTAGAGCACGATGTAGTGGCCTACGTTGGTAAACGTACCGGGGCGCACTGCGGCGATAACGGGCGCACCCGAGCGAAGTGCTTGGGTAATCGATTCGCGATCGTTATAGAGCTGTGTTCCGTTGAGCCCCAGCTGCCACGCACCGCCTGTCATAAACGACCACTCGGTGGCACCGGTGGGGGCGTAGTTGCCGGCTTCGGCCAGTGCGCATATATCGACCGGCGTCTTATCGGTATGGCCGGTCTTAAAGATATAGACCATGGTGAGGCAGGTGGGACCGCAAGCGTTTTCGCGAATAGTGCCACCGGCATAGGGCAGCTCCGACCATGCGGGGTCAATTTGGTAGATGTGGGGCATGGTGCCGGCCTGCCATTGCGAGCGTGGGGTCGAGAACGCAAAGGAGTAACCGGGCGCGACGGGAGCTTTAAGCAGCTTGTCCTCGGCAGTGGGCTCAAGACCGGCTGATCCGTGCGAGATACAGGATCCCAAAAACACAAAGACGAGGCAGGCGGCAATGGAGCAAAGCGCAAGGCGTAGGCGGCGGGCTGGAAGTGCGTGGCTTGTGGTGTGCGACGCGGGGCGAGGGGCGGAATTGCCGCGATTGCGTTGAGGTCGCGAAAAGGAGCGCTTAACGTAGTAGTCGGTCGTACGGCAATCGTAGCGGCGTGGCTGCGATGTGTCGATCTGGCGTTGGCGTGTGCTCGTGCTCACGCGGTCTGACTGCTGCACGGTACGGCTTTGTTGCCGAGAAGAAGCCCCGGGCTGCTCTTGGGGGCGCTGCTGGTTGTCGTTGTCGGAGGTGCTTCTGGGCGTTGGTGTGGTACGGCCGGCAAGGCGCACGCTTTGTGGCCGTTGGTCGCCGTCATTGTATCCGTATGCCATTCGAATCACCTTGCCTCATGTGTAACTTGTCTATCCTACATAAAAAGATGCACGACACATGGGTATGTGCGCCAAAAGCCTGACAAATGGTATGAACGTTGCCGCGCCGCGCGCCAAGCGTCACGGCAACAGGTATTCAAAAGCAGACAAGATGAAAGCGTCCAAGACGAATGACGTCTCCCGCCGTTCGTCCCAAAAACGGCGCCGCTCGTTTTGCGGTTCTGCCTTCGGTCGAGCCGCAAGCGGCGCTGCTGTGCCAAGGCCGTATCTTAAAGCCATGGAATAAAAGCGCGCGGCAAAACGGACCGCGCAAGGGGTGACGCCAAGGGGCGTCAAAAAGGAAAGGAGGGGAACAATGGCGGACAAGAATGCAGAAGTTGCAGTCGAGGATAACGGCGGCATGAAGAAAACGCTTTCGCTCTGGAACTTCTTTACCATCGGTTTCGGTGCCATCATCGGTACCGGCTGGGTTCTGCAGGTCGGCGACTGGATGGTCGTGGGCGGCGGCCCCGTTCCCGCTATGATCGCATTCCTCTTGGGTGCAATCTTCCTCGTGCCCGTCGGAGCTGTTTTCGGTGAGCTCACGGCTGCTATCCCCATCTCGGGCGGCATCGTCGAGTATGTCGATCGTAGCTTTGGCCGTACGATGAGCTACATCACCGGCTGGCTCCTGGCCCTGGGCAACGGCATCCTGTGCCCGTGGGAGGCCATCGCCATTTCGACCCTCGTGTCCGAGATGTTCGGCAGCCTGCCCGGTCTTGAGTGGCTGCGCGCCGTCAAGCTCTACACCATCTTGGGCGCCGACGTTTACTTGTTCCCGACGCTAATCGCGCTCGGCTTTGCAGTCTACGTCATCTTCCTCAACTTCCGCGGTGCCAGCTCGGCCGCCAAGCTCCAGGCCTTCCTGACCAAGGCTCTGCTCTGCGGCATGCTGCTCGCCATGGGTGTCTCGCTGTTCACCGGTTCGCCGGAACACGCCATGCCCGTGTTCTCCCAGGTCACCGGTGCTGGCGGCGGCAAGCCCGCTACCGAGGGCACCAGCCTGTTCGCCGGCATCGTGTCGGTCCTGGTTTTGACCCCGTTCTTCTACGCCGGCTTCGATACCATTCCTCAGCAGGCTGAGGAAGCAGCCGAGGGCCTCAACTGGAACAAGTTCGGCAAGATCATCTCCCTGGCCCTGCTGGCCGCCGGCGGCTTCTACATGGTCTGCATCTACTCGTTCGGCACCATCCTCGACTGGCATGAGTTTGTTAAGAGCCCGGTTCCCGCGCTTGCCTGCCTCAAGGGTATCAACATGCTCCTGTACCTGGCCATGCTCGTCATCGCCACGCTTGGACCCATGGGTCCGATGAACTCCTTCTACGGCGCCACGAGCCGCATCATGCTCGCTATGGGCCGCAAGGGCCAGCTGCCCGAGAAGTTCGCCGAGGTCGATCCCAAGTCCGGTGCTCCCAAGCTCGCCTGCGTCGTTCTGGGCATCATCACCGTCGTCGGTCCGTTCCTGGGCAAGAACATGCTCATCCCTCTGACCAACGTGTCGGCTCTCGCCTTCATCTTCTCCTGCGGCATGGTCGCCCTCGCTTGCCTGCGCATGCGCTTCACCGAGCCCGACCTGCCTCGTCCCTACGAGGTGCCCGGCGGCAAGTTTGGCATCAGCCTCGCTATCGTTGCCTGCGGCACCATCATTGGCCTGCTCGTGATCCCGTTCTCTCCCGCCTCCCTCAACATGGTGGAGTGGAGCATCGTGATCGGCTGGCTGGCTGTTGGCCTGGCCCTCATGGCCTTCACCAATTCCCGCAAAAAGTAACGCCGAGCCGGGGCGGATCGGGTGCGCGGAGCCCTCTCTTCCGCGCACCGAACCCGGCACCACTTGGGTAGTTTTGTGAGGCCTTAACCCAACATGGCCTCGCCCACTATATGGATCCATAAGGAGGAACCATGTCCACTAAGTATGCAATCGTTGGCGGCAAGCTCATCGACGGTACCGGTGCCGAGCCGGTCGAGAACTCCCTCGTTCTCGTCGACGACAACGGCAAGATCGAGTATGCCGGTGTCATGCAGGACCTTCCCGAGGGCGTTGAGGTTATCGACGCCGCCGGCAAGACCGTCCTTCCCGGCCTGATCGACACCCACCTGCACTTCTCGGGCAACCTGACCGACGATGACACCGACTGGGTCATGCAGCCGCTCCTCGAGAAGCAGGCCGTCGCCGTCAAGCAGGCCTACGACTGCCTCACCCACGGTCTCACCACCGTCTGCGAGATCGGCCGCTTTGGTATCCAGATCCGCGACTGCATCGACAAGGGCGTCTTCAAAGGCCCGCGCGTTCTGGCCACTGGCCTCGGCTTCTGCCGCGTTGCCGGCCACGGTGACTCCCACCACTGCAGCCAGCAGCTCAACAAGGACTCCCACCCCTGGGGCGACCAGGTCGACGGTCCTTGGGATCTGCGTAAGGCCGTCCGTCGTCGCCTGCGCGAGAACCCCGATGCCATCAAGATCTGGGCTACCGGTGGCGGCATCTGGCGCTGGGACTCCGGCCGCGACCAGCACTACTGCTCCGAGGAAATCCAGGCTGTGATCGAAGAGGCCAAGTTGGTCGGCATCCCCGTGTGGAGCCACTGCTACAACAACCACGCCGCTGCCTATGATTCCGTCCGCTTTGGCTGCGAGCAGCTGATCCACGGCTTCGATATCGATGAGCGCACCATGGACCTCATGGCCGAGCAGGGCACCTTCTTCACGCCGACGATCGCCTTCCTGCCCACCTGGTACGCCACCTATCCGCCCGTCTACGTCCCCGAGCTGCACGACAAGTACGAGGGCACCCTGGTCGAGAAGGAGCTGCAGCGCAACTACGACTGCCTGCGCGAGGCCAAGAAGCGCGGCGTCGTCATGACGATCGGCTCCGACTCCTTCTCCTTCGTCACCCCGTACGGCACCTGCTCTATCGAGGAGATGTACGAGTTCGTCGACAAGATCGGCTTCACCCCGGTCGAGACCATCACCTGTGCCACCCTCAACGGTGCCAAGATGTGCCACATCGAGGACGAGACCGGTTCCATCGAGGCCGGCAAGTGCGCCGACCTGCTGGTCGTCAACGGTGACGTCGCCGCCGACATCCACGTGCTCAACACCGACAACATGGACGTCATCATGAAGGACGGCTGGATCGTCGAGGCTGGCACCTTTGGCGAGGCCAACAAATACAGCGCCTAAGATACCGTTTGTCGATGGCTGGATGTAAAACACAGTTTTTGATTGCATAATGCAATGGAGAGGGTCGCTTGCGGCCCTCTTTATTGCTATGGGGTGCGTCAGTAAGAAGGAGATGACGGTGGATCTCAATAGGCTGATTCTGGGCAAGAGCTACAACTCTACCAAGGTCTTTCGTACCGCTCAGCATGTGGTTCAAGCCATCTTGCTCGGTATTGTCGTTCCGCTGCTTATCCTGCTGCTCATCTGGGATCTAACCGATAATCCCAATCCCGTTCCGGCCGTTGTCGTCATTGCCGGCTTGGTCATGCTGTGCTTCTTCTTCTCGTACGTCTTTGTCGTTCCCGACGACCTCACATCGAGCGCTACCGACCGCACGCTCGCCATCGCGTCGAAAATATTCGCCTACACGTCGCGCGGCCTTACGCCCGAAGCTGCCCTGGGCGCCTCTAAGATCATCCTGTCCGAAACCATCGCCTCTGCCATCTGCTTTACCGACGGCAAGCAGGTGTTGGCAAGCTGGGGCGAGGACTCGGCAAAATGCCCCGCGGGCACCCCGGTGGTGCTGCGGACCACGCTCAATGTGATCAACAGCGGTGAGCAAAGCGTTTTCTCGCGCGATGCCTCGACCGAGACAGGTGGCTACTTTCCGCGCCTGCGCGCCGGTATTGTCGCACCGCTTACCGTGCGCGGGCATTGCGTGGGCACGCTCGAGCTGTATTATCCCCGTCTGAGCAGCATCGATATGCGCCAGACGGCGCTCGCCTCGGGCTTTGCCGACCTCATTTCCACGCAGCTTGCGAGCTTTGAGCTCGAGCGCCAGGACGAGCTTACGGCCCGCGTGGAGCTGCGCGCCTTGCAATCGCAGGTCGATCCTCATTTTCTGTTTAACACCATCAGCACCATTGTGTCGCTCGTACGTACCGAGCCGGACAAGGCCAGGTCGCTGCTCATCGACTTTTCCAATTACTACCGTCAGACACTGTCCGATTCCGATACCCTCACAACGCTCGAGCACGAGGTGGAACAGGGCACTCGTTACATCAACCTTATGCAGGCCCGGTATGGCGACGGCCGTCTGCGCGTCTCGGTCGATATCGACTTTGAGGTGCGCGACAGCATGGTGCCGCCGTTTATCTTGCAGCCGCTGCTCGAAAACTGCATCAAGCATGCGCAGCGCGAGACCGAGCCGCTTTCTATTCGTGTTAGGGCTTTTGAGACCGATGACGGTCTGGAGATCATCGTCGAAGATGACGGCATCGGTATGAGCGAAGAAGTCTGCGCGCACCTGTTTGAGCAGCATCGCCGAGAGGAGCCCGAGAGCATTACCGCCGACGGCTCCATCAAACGAGGCTGCGGCCTGGCGCTCTTCAACGTGCTTCAGCGCATCCATTTCTTTTACGGGGAAGATTCTGGCATGCGCGTGAAGTCCCAGGAGGGCGTGGGAACGCAGGTCATCGTCGAGCTGAACGGCGAGCCGCATGAGCCGGCGCCGATGAAGGTGTAGCGCGCGGTTGGATTGAGAGAAAAAAGAGGGGAAGCGCATATGTCCGAGGGATGGAACATCTTGGTGGTTGATGACGAGCCTCCTATTAGGGCTGAGCTACGCTATCTATTGGAAAAGGATACGCGTGTGGGTCATATTGCCGAGGCGGGCAATGTCCCCGAAGCCGTGGAGTCGATTCTGTCGAACAAGCCCGACGTGTTGTTTTTAGACATTACCATGCCCGGTCGCTCGGGAATTGAGCTTGCCGAGACGCTGCAGAACCTAAAGACGCCGCCGGTCGTGGTGTTTGTGACGGCATTTGCCGAGTATGCGGCTGATGCCTATAACCTCGATGCCGTCGATTATGTCGTCAAGCCGGTTGAGGACGCACGCCTGTCAAAGGCACTCGACAAGATCGAGGCGGCCTTGGGCGTCCGTCGTGTTATCCACGCTCCGCGCCAGCCTTTGCGTCTGACGGTGGACCGCGGGGGCAAAAAGGTGTTCATTCCCGCCGCAGACGTTTGCTACTTTGAGGCGCGCGCCGATTTTTGCAACGCCATCTGCGCCGAGGGAACGTACCTGATCAATGAGTCGATCTCTTCGCTCGAGCGTCGCTTGGACTCCGAGGGCTTTATTCGCGTTCATCGCAGCTACCTGGTCAATTTGGAAGACGTGCACAATGTTGAGATTGGCTCCACGGGGTTGATGGAGCTCAGGCTCGACCGCGTGAACTCGACGGTACCGGTGTCCCGTCGTCGTGCCGCCGAGGTCAAGTCGCACCTGGGGCTTGCGTAAGAGGCTTGCGTGCTGTCGTTTACCATCGCAGGTTTGGCATGGGCGCGCGGTGGGCATAATGGGTGGCATCGAATGAAATCGAAAGGATCATTATGCCCGCGCTTATCACCCATCATCTGTTTGGCGAGGAAAGCATCGACCGTCTTCCGCAGGGCGTCATCACGTCCGATGAAGAGCGCATTGCCTTTATCTTGGGCAACCAAGGCCCCGACCCGTTTTTCTTTCACATTCTGACACCGCGTGTTTCCGACTGCACGCTGCTGGCGCAGGTCATGCATCGGTCGCGCATGTCTCGCCAGTTCGCGTGCCTGCGCGACGGCGTGTCGCATCTGCTGCCGCGCGATGCCAGCTTGGGTCGTGCCTTTGCGCTGGGCCTGCTGTCTCATTACGTGCTCGACCGCAACGCTCACCCCTTTGTCTATGAGCAGCAGTTTGGCATCGTGGAGTCCGATTCAGAGCTTGAGGATTCGAGCAGTCAGGTCCATGCCGTGATCGAGAGCGACCTGGATGTACTGATGCTGCAGCTTAAACGCGATGGCGCTACGGTCGACGATTACCCGCCGGCGGGCGAGATCGTCACCACCGATCGCATCAATCGCGTGGCCGGCGTGCTGATGAGCTATGTTGCCGGACGCGTGTACGGCATTGACATTCCGGCGGGGGAGTACGGTGCTGCCGTTGCCAATATGCAGCGACTTTACCGCGCGATTGAGCCGGCCGGCTCCGCAAAGACGCGCGCGATCTCGCTGGTTGAGGGCTTGGTGCACGACTACTCGCTGCTCGACGGCCTTGCGCACCGCGTGACGACCGAGCTGCCCGAGCGTACCGGCAACCTGGGCCACTTGGCATGGAAGAACCCCTTTACCGATGAAGTCTCGACCGAGAGCTTCCCCGAGGTCTTTGACCGCGCGCTGCTCGATTACGAGTGCACGGTTGCCCGCTTTATCGAGACCGGCGATATGGAAGCCGTGACCAACCATGTCAATTACAGCGGTCGCGTGCTCAATGCCGATGAGGAGTTCGACCGCGAGGAATAGGGCTCATGCGTGCCCCTTTGCCGAATCCTTACCGGTGCTTCTGGACAATTGGGGTACGATGAACTAACTGCATATCGGGCAAATACGAAGGGTCCCTGTCCATGAAATACACCAAGCTCGAGCGTAACTGGGTTATGTACGATGTGGGCAATTCGGCCCTCGTGCTGCTCAATACCTCGGTGGTGCCCATTTACTTTAACGCCATCAATACCGGCGCTTCCTCGGCCGACCTGGTGGTCGCTTGGGGCAATGCGCAGACGATCGCCTCGCTGGTCATCGCCATGCTCATGCCCATTCTGGGCGCACTTGCCGACTACGCCGGCAACAAGATCAAGTTCTTCTTGGGCTTCTTCCTCACGGGCCTGGTGCTTTGCCTGGCGCAGGCTATCCCAATGTCTGCCATGGCATTTTTGACCGTGTACGTGCTGTGCACCATCGGCCTTAACTCTTCTATGACGTTCTACGACGCCATGCTGCCTGACATTACCACCGACGAGCGCATGGACGCCGTGTCCAGCTCGGGTTATGCCTGGGGCTACATCGGTTCCACCGTGCCGTTCGTCATCTGCCTGGCGCTCATCATGGGTGGCCCCGCTCTTGGCATCCCCACCATGCTGGCAACGCGTCTGTCGTTTATCATCACTGGTGCCTGGTGGCTCATCTTTACCCTGCCGCTCATTCGCACCTATAAGCAAAAGTACGGTCGCGAGCGCGGTCCCGAGGACACCATCGGCCACATCGTGGGCGGTGTGTTCTCCGAGGTCGGACACACCATGCGCGAGATTGCCCACAATAAGACCGTGCTGGTCTACATGATCGCGTTCTTCTTCTATATCGACGGTGTGCACACGGTCATTTCCATGGCCACCAGTTACGGATCGGCCTTGGGCATCGATTCGACGCAGCTGGTGCTGGCGCTGCTCGTTACGCAGTTCGTGGCCTTTCCGTCCGCCATCATCTACGGCAAGCTCGCCGGACGCGTGGGCACGCTCAACATGATCCTGGTGGCGGTCGCCGCCTACATGGGGATTGTGCTGTTCGCCGCGTTCTTCCTAAAGACCGCCTTTGAATTCTGGGTGCTTGCCATTATGGTCGGCCTGTTCCAGGGCGGTGTGCAGGCGCTCAGCCGTAGCTACTTTGGCCGCATTATCCCCAAGGAAAAGTCCAACGAGTACTACGGCTTCTTTGACATCTTTGGTCGTTATGCAAGCGTTATGGGCACCTTCCTGGTGTCGGTCGTCACCTCGCTGACCGGCAACCCGTCGCTGGGCGTCCTTTCCATTGGCGTGCTGCTGGTCGTTGGCTTTATGCTACTGGTCCGCCTGTCCCGCATGACTCGGGCGGCAGAGCATGCCGCATAGGAGCGAGCGGCTATTGTGCCTGTCCACGGTACTCTTTTGGGGTTATCCGCAATAAACATTGCGACTTGCGAGCAATGATTTGCCCAAGTGGGTATGATGGAATCAGCTAGGTCGCGGGGCGTCGCCTGTGTTTGGCGGCGTCCCGTTTTTGTGTTGCAGGGAGGGTAAGGCATGAACGCCACGGTCGTGATTCCAACGTATTGGGCGGGCGATGACGCTTGCGCAAACGCCCCTGGCACCTATGACCATTCGACGCGACTCAACGCAGACAATCCCGAACTCGACCGCTGCCTGGCCTCGCTTGAGCAGGTGTGCGACATCCCGCGCATCATCCTTTTGGTGGTCTGTCCTGTTTCTGCCACAGCCGATGTGTCGCTGCGCGTGCACGAGATTGTCGACGCGCATCCCACGCTCAAGGTCACCGTTGTCACCAACACCCAGGCCTCGCGCATCGCAGACCGGGTTGCTCAGATCGCGCCCAAGGGTTCGGGCGAGTGCGTGAGCCTGCGAGGCTACGGTGCCATCCGCAACATGGGGCTAGCCTGTGCCGCTGTGCTGGGGCATGACGCGGTTATCTTTTTGGATGACGATGAGACTGTCATCGACGCCGACTTTATGAAGCGCGCGACCTATGCGTTGGGGCAGCAGACGCGTCAGGGCTTGCCGATCTTGGTCAAGAGCGGCTATTTCTACGATCGCGACGGCTCGCCGCTGGCTCCCACGGACAAGGCGGGCATCTGCCATCGTTGGTGGACCAAGCGCATCGAGTTCAACCGTTGGATGAAAAAGGCGCTCTCGGGCACCCGCATCTCGCGCTCCAACTACGTGTGCGGCGGCCTGATGGCCCTGCACGCCCGCGCCTTTACGCGTGTGGCCTTTGACCCGTTTATCACCCGCGGCGAGGACTTGGATTACCTCTTTAACATGCGCATGTTTGGCTACGACGTGTGGTTCGATAACGAGTGGACCGTGCGCCATCTGCCTCCGGAGTCCGAAAAGCGCTCACCGCGCTTTATGCAGGATGTATACCGTTGGTACTACGAACGGGCCAAGTTGACATTCGCCGCGCACCAAAAGGAGCTCATTCCCGTTACGGCGGCATCACTCATGCCCTACCCGGGCCCGTGGATTTCGCGCGAGCTCGACGACCGCGTGCGCAAGACCGCTATGGTCCGCAGCGTGTTTACCCGCGAGCATGAGGGCTACCTGCGCATTTGGCGCCATGGCATCGACGAGGCAAAGGCCTATGCGCGCCAAAACGCTGCAAGCTACCTGCGTTTCCAGAGCTTTTGGCCCAAGATCATGGACGGGCTTTGGCGTGACGCACAACTGATCAGTATCCTGGAGGGGGCCGAATGATCGACCGCCGCGCCCAGCGCGATAGTTCAATATCAATCTTTCGCATCATTGCCGTTGCCTGCGCCATTTGCGTGCTGGTGTACTTTATTTTTGCCTTGGTGACCGGTATCGAGCCGATCGCCACGGTGATTGCCTGCGCGCTGCTGTGCATCTTTCTGTGCATCTTTATCTTTTTGACGCTCAATCCCGATTCGGTGCGCTCCCAGTACACCGAGGAGACGCTCTCGGTGGCCTCGGCCATGCTCGAGGACATTAAGGGCGGTCTGACGCAGGAGTCGGCGCGTTTGGTGTGCCGGCGCATTTTGCCCGAGACGCGCGCCATGACGGTGGCCATCACCGACGAGGGCAACGTGCTTGCCTGCGCGGGAGAGTTTGAGGAAAAACTGCTGCCCGATACTCCCATCCACACGCTTGCCACACGCTACGTTATCGAACATGGCATCGTGCAGTCGTTCAACCGTATGGTGGATGTCGTGGGCTCGGACGGCTCGCACAACCAAGTTCCCGCCGGCATTATCGCCCCCATCAAGGTGGGCGATCGTACCGTCGGCACGCTCAAGTTCTACTACAAGACCCCGCGCGCCGTCGACCGTACCCAGTACGCGCTTGCCTCGGGCTTTGCCGAGATCTTGTCCACGCAGCTCGCCATCCACGAGCTCGAGGTGCAAAAGGAGCTCACGGCGCGCGCCGAGGTGCGTGCGCTGCAGGCGCAGATTAACCCGCACTTCCTGTTCAACACGCTGAACACCATTGCATCGTTTACGCGCACCGACCCGCTGCGGGCCCGCGAACTGCTTCGTGAGTTCTCATCGTTCTATCGTGCCACACTCGACAACTCGGGATCGCTTATTCCGGTCTCGCGCGAGGTCGCACAGACCAAGCGCTACCTTACCTTTGAGAAGGCCCGCTTTGGCGAGGACCGCGTGCTTGCGACGTTCGATGTGTCCGAGGACGTGGAAGATACGCTGGTGCCGGCGTTCGTGATCCAGCCGATTGTCGAGAACGCCGTACGTCATGGTATGGGCGATGACGACGCCCTGAGGATCGACGTGACCGTTCACCAAGACGGCGAGGATGCAATCTTGATTGCCGTGGCCGATAATGGCGTGGGCATGGATGAGGGTACCGCCGCCAGACTGTTTGACGAGCGCTCTGCCCGCCCCGACGCCAGCTCTCCCCAGGGTGGCGGCGCCGGTGTGGCCATGCACAATATTTCGGAGCGCATCCATCGCTTTTATGGGCCGCACTCCTATACGCGTGTCGAATCGGCGCCGGGCAAGGGCACCAAAGTGCTCCTTCATCTTGATTTGTCAGAGAGCATCTTTGACATTCAAGAGTAAAATAAAAGGCTACGGGCTCAACGTCATGCGACGGATGCCCGGCGTAGTTAGTTGACGAAAGGTTTTATCCCTATGCTGCGTGCGATGATTGTGGATGATGAGGCGCCGGCTCGCTCGGAGCTTCGCTTCCTGCTCGAGCAAACGGGCAAGATCGGCACGATCACGGAGGCGTCGAGCGTCCGCTCCGCCATCGAGATGCTTATGGAAAGTCGCGTGGATGTCGTGTTTCTCGATATCTCGATGCCCGGTGCCTCGGGCCTGCAACTTGCCGAGGCGCTGCATAAGCTCAAAAATCCGCCGGCGATCGTGTTTGTGACTGCGTATAGCGACCATGCGGTCGAGGCATTCGACGTGGATGCCGTCGATTATCTGATGAAGCCGGTCGAGGAAGCTCGCTTGGATCGCGCGATCGAGAAGGTCATGCAACGCGCCAAGCCGGTTACGGACAGCAAGGTGACCATCGAGCGTATCCCGGTGGAAAAGGGCGGCCGCAAGGTGCTCATTCCCGTGGACGACATTCGCTTTATCATGGCCAAGGACGATTACTCCTGCATCTATACCGTCGATGATCGCTTTTTGTCGACGACCTCGCTGGCGCAGTTTGAGGCCAAGCTCTGCGACTTTGGCTTCTTCCGTGTTCACCGCCGCTATATCGTCAACCTAGCGTGCGTCACGGACGTTGAGACGGTGCCCTCGGGCGCCATCCAGCTGGGCATTACGGGCGTCGACGAACGCGTGCCGGTTTCTCGCCGCCGCGTCGTGCCGCTCAAGAAGGCTCTGAGTCTCTAGCACACTGGCCCCGCAGCCCTGTAGACCCATCGTCTGCGGGGCCGTGGGGCCTTTTTTGTATGTATCTGCCGAATCGTTTTTTGCGGAAGGGATCCCATGAACAGCGCAAGCGCCAAGCGCATCGACATCATCTCGGACACCCACGGCTATTTATCGCCTGCGCTCTTGGATGAGCTTGAGGGCGCAGACCTGATCATCCACGCCGGCGACCTTACGTCAGAGATGGACTACGAGCACCTATGCACCATCGCCCCCGTGCGGGCCGTATTGGGCAACAACGATTACTACCGCGACTACGGCCCCGACGTAGACCGTCTTGCGCTCTTTACCTACGAAGGCCTCAAATTCGCCGTAGCCCACTACCGCGAAGACCTTCCGGTGGGATCCGTAGACGTAGCCATCAACGGCCACACCCACGTAACCAAAGAAGCCCAAGTGGGCCGCTGCCTAGTCCTCAACCCGGGCAGCGCCAGCTACCCAAGGGGCAGCCGAGGCCCCACCATGGCCAGAATGCTCGTCAAAGACGGCAAGATCATAAGCACCAAGTTTATTGACTTGGACTAACCGCAACAAAAACGGGGGATGCAGATGCGTCCCCCGTTTCCATTTGAGCCAAAGGC
>NZ_QSRV01000026.1:0-32417 GCF_003437235.1 Collinsella sp. TF07-1 | reverse complement strand
GCCTGGCGGCCGTAAACAGTCCGTATTTCACCGCAACTGCGGAGGCTGGGGCCGGCTATCGGAGGCTGGTGGCGATGAGGGGGCGGTTGATGGCTGCCTCGAAGCGATCTGCCATCGTTGGGTCAGCAAGCGTGTCGACTTGGTTGAGCATGATGCGGGCATTGTTGAGGTTCAGCATCCGCAGCTCGGCATTGAGCACCTGGGCGACGCGCTCTGGGGTGGCAGCGTCGGTGGGCTCGCAGCCGCAACGCTCGCAAAAGAGCTCGGGGCGGTGGACGGCTTCGTTGATGGGCTTGCCGAGCCCCGAGGCGCCGATGAGCCAGATGACGTTGACCGTCCCGGCGGGAACGACCGGCTCCCACGGGGCGTGCGCCTTGAGCGGGAGCCGCTTGCTGCCGTCCGCCTCGGCCAGGACGTAGTCAAAGCGCTGCGCCAGCTCGTTGGGCGGCTCGGCGGGGGCGGAGAGCTTGCCTGTCTCCGGGTCCAAAATACCCGCCTGGCAGATGCTTCCGCGGCTCATGCCAGCGCATGCCTCGCAGGTGCAGCCGGGAACATGCGGGGCACCCGGTTTCCAGGGTGCGGCGTCCAGGCGACGATTCGACCCGTCCCACGGGACGCCGGCGACGGGAAACATGTGCGTGGTGGTGCAGAGGAGCACGCGGCCGCCCGCGCGCATAAGCTCAAGGCCGAGCGTCTTCAGCAACGTCGACTTACCGCCACTGCCGATAATTGCGGTAATGCCCGGCTCGATCTTGAGCGCGGAGGCAAGGTTTCCGCTCGTCGTTTCCATCTGTTCACCGCCGTATAATACTGTGATAATAAATAATCATCAGAGTAGCGGTCGAACCGCTTTTGCTCTGCTCAAACCGTAGCACAGGGAGGTGCCCCGGGAATGCTCGTTTATGTTCGCGGCGCCGGCGATATCGCCACGGGCGTCGCCGCTCGCTTGGTGCGCTCCGGCGTGTCGGTCGTTATGGCCGATATCGCGGTTCCCACGTGCATCCGTCGCACAATCTGTTTTTGCGAGGCCATTCGCCTGGGCGAGGTCGAGGTCGAAGGCATTCGCGCTCGCTTGGCGCAGACGCCGGCTGAGGCGCTTGCGATTACCGAGGCTGGAGACGTCGCCGTTGTAGTGGACCCCCAGGCCAAGATGCTCGGCGAGTTGAAACCCGCGGCTGTGGTCGACGCGATTTTGGCTAAGCGCAACTTGGGCACCACGCGCGACATGGCGCCTGCCGTCATCGCCGTGGGGCCGGGCTTTACCGCGCCGGTTGACTGCGACGCCGTGGTCGAGACCATGCGCGGGCATTTTCTCGGCCGTGTCATTACCCAAGGTTCGCCCCAGCCCAACACGGGCGTGCCGGGCATGATCGCCGGCTATGGCAAGGAGCGCGTTATCCACAGCCCCGCCGCCGGCATGTTTCGGTCCGACCGCACCATCGGCGACATCGTGAGCGCCGGAGACGTGATCGGGTATGCGGGTGATACTCCCATGGTCACGCAGATCGATGGCTGTCTGCGCGGGCTTTTGGCGAACGGCGTGCAGGTGACTGAGGGCTTTAAATGCGCCGACGTCGATCCGCGCGGCGATGCCAGCTATATCAACTATATTTCGGACAAGGCGACGTCGGTCGGCGGCGGCGTGCTCGAGGCACTCGCTATGCTCACCGATGTCTTTAGAGGATAGAAGGCGGCAATGGAAAAGCTCGATGTGGTGAATGCGGCGCTTGCCGCCCTGCGTGCTGGCGAGACGTGCGAGCTCGTGGTCGTGGCCGGCACGGCGGGGTCATCGCCGCGCGGCGTGGGCGCCTGGATGGCCGTCTTTGCCGATGGCAGCCAAGCGGGCACCATCGGCGGCGGCAAGATTGAGCTCTTTGCGCTGGACGAGGCGCGCGAGCTGCTGGGCGCAGGGCAATCGCGTCTGGTCCGCTACACCATGGGCGGCGAGAACTCCGATACCGGCATGATCTGCGGCGGAGCCATCTGCCTGTGCTATCTGCACCTGGATGTATCGCAGGCGCCGTTGTTCCAGTCGATTGCCGACGTCTTGGCCTATCGGCGCATCGGCGACTTCGTCATCGACTTTGAGCCGTTTATCGCAAGCGCGCTCGAGGGCGATGTGGCCGAGTGCCATGGCGAGGAATCGCGCCGCACCATTGCGGGCTGCCCCGGGCTTTCGCTGGCGGAAGAGGGGAGCAGCGTCACCTACACCAACGCCGCCTCCGAGATTCCTCCCGCGCACATCGAGACGCTCTGCCCCGAGGGCCTGACCTATATCTTTGGCTGCGGACACGTGGGTGCTGCGACGGCGCGGGTGCTCACGGCGGCGGGCTTTGCCGTCGTGGCTTGCGACGACCGCCCCGGCACGTTGACGCCCGAATGGGTGCCCGGTGTCTACGACCGTCGTCTGGTCGACTACAAGAACCTGAGCAAGCAGTGCCCCATCGGCCCGCGCGACCTGGTGGTCGTCGCCACGGCGGGTCACAAGTCCGATATCGACGTGGTGATTCAGGCCATGCGCGCCAAGCCAGCCTATCTGGGCTGCTTGGGTTCGCGCCGTAAGACGGCCTTTGTGCGCGCCCGCCTGGAGCAGGAGGGCTTTACGCAGGACCAGATCGACGGGCTGCACCTGCCGATCGGCGTTGCCATCGAGGCCGAGGATCCCGAGGAGATTGCCATCTCCATCGCTGCCGAGATGATCCACCTGCGCCGCACCAAGCTCGTCCCCCGCAAGCGCTAGTCGCATCCCCATCAATAAGATGCGGTGAAATACGGACTGTTAAGCCTTTTAAGCCATCAAACAGTCCCTATCTCATCGCAACTGCTGTTTTCCTCCGTGCCCTAGGGATCAATTTGTGCGGGGGAGTTGTGGAGTTGTGCAGGCAGACGAGGTTTTTCTGGAAATACGCTCCCGATGCGCGTATAGTACCGATTGTTTTGTCGGCTCCTGCTGCGTCGAGTCCAAACCGCGAAATGCCATGAGCGGCGCGGATGCAGTCAGGAGGCACGAGGACAACCCATCGTGGCCACGCCCCGTGCTTAAAACCCCAAGAAGGAGTGAACAATGGCAGAAGAGAAGTATGTGCCGCGTCTGAAGACCAAGTACAACAACGAGGTCAAGCAGCAGCTTCAGGACAAGTTCCAGTACGAGAACGTCATGATGATCCCCAAGTTTGAGAAGATCGTCGTGAACATGGGTGTCGGCGAGGCCGCTACCGATTCCAAGGCCATCGACGGTGCCGTGCGCGACCTGCGCGCCATCACCGGCCAGCAGCCGATGATCACCCGTGCCCGCAAGTCCATCGCTACCTTCCGCCTGCGCGCTGGTATGCCGATCGGCTGCAAGGTTACCCTGCGTGGCGACCGTATGTGGGAGTTCTTCGATCGTCTGACCTCCGTCGCGATTCCCCGTATCCGCGACTTCCGTGGCATCTCCGCCAAGAGCTTCGACGGCCGTGGTAACTTCTCCATGGGCGTCACCGAGCAGCTCATCTTCCCCGAGATCGACTTCGACTCTGTCGATCACCAGCGTGGTATGGACATCACTTTCGTGACCACCGCCAATACCGATGAGGAGGCCAAGGCCCTTCTGGACGCCTTCGGTTTCCCGTTCAAGAAATAGGTTCACCTGCCCTATGAGCGCCGTTCCCAGAAGGGGGCGGCGCTTGGGGCGAACAATACTCTATGTGAGGAGGATATAAGTGGCTAAGACATCGATGATCGTCAAGTGCAATCGCAAGCAGAAGTTCTCTACTCGTGAGTACACGCGCTGCCAGCGCTGCGGCCGTCCGCACTCTGTGTACCGCAAGTTCGGCCTGTGCCGTGTCTGCTTCCGCGAGCTTGCACTCAAGGGCGAGCTTCCCGGCGTTAAGAAGGCCAGCTGGTAAGTCACTACCAGCGTTTCAAGCATCAGTTTGGAACAGGGAAAACGCGCTAAAAAGGCTTTGCCGTTAAGGGCGGCGAAGAACCAAGAGCACGTGTTCATCAAGAACGAAGGAGAATCTGTATGAACCTTACAGACCCGATCGCAGATATGCTTACGCGCATCCGTAACGCTAACTCTGTGAACAAGGCCACGGTCTCCATGCCGAGCAGCAAGAAGCTCGTCGAGATCGCTCGTGTTCTGCACGAGGAGGGCTACATCGAGGGCTACGATGTCGAGGACACCGTTCCCCAGAAGACTCTGCACATCACGCTTAAGTATGGTCCCAAGAAGGCTAAGGTCATCAACGGCATCCGCCGCATTTCCAAGCCGGGCCTGCGTAAGTACACCGGCGTTGCCGACATGCCCCGCGTCCGCGGTGGCCTTGGTACCGCCATTATTTCCACCAGCCATGGCGTTATGACCGACCGCGATGCTCGCAAGCACAACGTCGGCGGCGAGATCATCGCTTACGTCTGGTAATTCGCTCGGTAGGTAGAAGGAAAGGAGATCACCGTGTCTCGTATCGGTAATAAGCCTGTCCAGATTCCCGCCGGAGTCGAAGTGGCAGTCAACGGCAACAACGTTGTCGTCAAGGGCCCCAAGGGCCAGCTCGAGCTCGATGTCTTTGAGAAGCTCGCTATCAACATCGAGGACAACGTCCTCACCGTTTCCCGTCCCGACGACGAGCGTGAGACCCGTGCCCGCCACGGCCTCACCCGTGCCCTCATCCACAACATGGTTGTTGGCGTTTCCGAGGGCTTCGAGAAGAAGCTCGAGCTCGCCGGCGTCGGTTACCGCGTGCAGCAGAAGGGCAAGAACCTCGAGTTCTCCCTGGGCTTCTCGCACCCCGTGATCGTCGAGGCTCCCGAGGGCATCACCTTCGAGGTTCCCGACAACACCCACGTGAACGTCAAGGGTATCAACAAGCAGCAGGTCGGTCAGATCGCCGCTGAGATCCGCGGCCATCGTCCTCCCGAGCCTTACAAGGGCAAGGGTATCCACTACGTTGGCGAGCACATCCGCCGCAAGCTGGGTAAGGCCGCCAAGTAGTCGTAACCGACTCACTCGCATAAGACCAGCACCCCGTCAGGTGCTGGCAAGATCAACCTTTTTAGGAGTTTACGTATGAACAAGCATAAGGCGAAGCTGGAAGGCCTCAAGCGTCGTCAGCGTCGTGTTCGCGGCAAGGTCTCGGGTACCTCCGAGCGTCCGCGTCTTCGCGTGACCCGTACTAACGCCAACATCTATGCCCAGATCATCGACGACAGCAAGGGCTCCAGCCTGACGCTCGTCTCTGCCTCGACCCTCGAGGCCGAGTTCAAGGGCACCCACACCTCGAACAAGGAGGCTGCGGAGAAGGTCGGTCAGCTCGTTGGCAAGCGTGCCATCGAGGCCGGCATCACCAAGGTCGCCTTCGATCGCGGTGGCCGTATCTACCATGGCCGCGTCAAGGCCCTCGCCGACGGTGCTCGTGCCGCCGGTCTCGAGTTCTAGGAGGTATGTAGCACATGGCTCGTAATCAGAAGCAGCAGCGAGAGGCCTCCGAGTTCGAGGAGCGCGTCGTTTACATCAACCGCGTGTCGAAGACCGTCAAGGGTGGTCGTCGCATGAGCCTCGTCGCTCTCGTCGTCGTTGGCGACGGCAAGGGCAACGTCGGCGTTGGCATGGGCAAGTCCGCTGAGGTGCCCCTGGCCATCTCCAAGGCGTCTCTCGATGCCAAGAAGAACATGTTCCACGTGCCGGTGACCGAGCAGGGCACCATCCCGCACGAGGTTCTCGGCCACTTTGGTGCCGGCCGCATCATCATCAAGCCCGCTGTCGAGGGTACCGGCGTTATCGCCGGCGGCGCTGTGCGTCCCCTCTTCGAGCTTGCTGGCATCAAGAACGTCCTGTCCAAGTCCCTCGGTACCGACAACGGCCTCAACATCATCAAGGCTGCCGTCGAGGGCCTCAAGGAGCTCTCCAGCCCTGAGGACGTCGCGGCTCGCCGTGGCCTGACGGTCTCCGAGATGTTCGTCGGTAAGGAGAACTAAGCATGGCTGACACCATCAAGATCAAGCAGGTCCGCAGCACCAACGGTTGCAAGCAGGACCAGGTCCGTACTGTCCGTGCCCTCGGTCTCCACAGGATCCGCGAGGTTCGCGAGATTGCTGACAACGAGTCCGTCCGCGGCATGATCTTCAAGGTCAAGCACCTTGTCGAGATTGTAGAGGAGTAGCAAATGCAGCTTCACGATCTTACTCCCGCGCCCGGTTCCACCAAGAACCGCAAGCGCGTCGGCCGTGGCAATTCTTCGGGTCACGGCACCACTTCTGGCCGCGGCCAGAAGGGCCAGGGTTCCCGCTCTGGTGGCACCAAGGGTGCCGGCTTCGAGGGTGGCCAGACTCCGCTGGCTATGCGCCTGCCCAAGCTTCCGGGCTTCCGCAACCCCCGTCGTATCGAGTACACCGCTGTTAACGTTGAGCGTCTCGAGCGTAAGTTCGAGGACGGCGCTGTAATCGACGGTGCCGCTCTTAAGGCCGCTCGCATCACCAAGAGCGAGTTCGAGCCCGTCAAGGTGCTCGGCAATGGTGAGCTCACCAAGAAGTTCACGGTCAAGGTCGACAAGGTCAGCGCTTCTGCGCAGGCCAAGATCGAGGCCGCTGGCGGAAAGGTCGAGCTGCCGTGCTAAATGGTCTTAAGAATGCTTTCCGCATCAAAGAATTGCGCGAAAAGATTCTTTTTACCATAGCTATGCTCGTCGTGTACCGCATTGGTGCGCACGTTCCTGTGCCCGGCATTCCCTTCCAGGGGATGCTGGGCCTTTTCTCGACCGATAACAATTCGGTCGCCGCAGGTGCTATGGCCCTCCTGAATCTTTTCTCTGGCGGCGCGTTGAGCTATGTGTCGGTGTTTTCGCTGGGCATCATGCCTTACATCACCAGCTCGATCATCCTCCAGATGCTCCAGGCCGTCGTGCCTTCCCTGCATGAGCTTGCCCGCGAGGGCGAGGTCGGTCAGACCAAGATTACGCAGTATTCGCGTTACCTCACCCTGGCTCTGGCAATCCTCAACTCCGTGGGTTACCTCTTCCTCTTTAAGAGCTTCGGCATCAGCTTCAATGGCGCCGGCGCTCCCGAGATCATCTTCGACCTCATGATCGTCGGTACGCTCACCGCAGGCGCTATGCTGATCATGTGGATTGGTGAGCTCATCACCCAGCGCGGTATCGGCAATGGCATGTCGCTGATCATCTTTGCGAACATCATGGCCGGCCTTCCGCAGGCTATCTTCTCCAGCACCGAGGGTAATGCCGGTGGCATCATCACCATGGTGATCATTTGCGCCATCATCCTGCTGGTTATCCCGCTGATTGTTTTCCTTGAGCGCGGCCAGCGCCGCATCCCGGTCTCCTATGCCAAGCGCGTCGTGGGCCGTCGCATGATGGGTGGCCAGACCACCTACCTGCCCATCAAGGTCAACACCGCGGGCGTCGTGCCGATCATCTTTGCCTCGGCGCTGCTGTACTTCCCGGCTCAGATTGCCGTGTTCTTCCCCGGCATCGGCTGGATTCAGGCAGTTGCCTCTGCGCTTTCGACCGGTTGGCTCAACTGGGTGCTTAACGTTGTCCTCATCGTGTTCTTCGCGTACTTCTACACCTCCATGGTGTTCAACCCCGATGACACGGCCGACAACCTTAAGAAGCAGGGCGGCTTTATTCCGGGCGTCCGTCCGGGTAGGGCTACCGCGGCCTACATCAAGAACGCGCTCAACAAGATCACGCTTCCCAGCGCTGTCTTTTTGGCGCTCATCGCCATCGTGCCTTCGATCATCTTTTCCTTCACGGGTAACCATCTGATCCAGGCATTTGGCGGCACGTCCATCCTCATCATGGTCGGCGTCGTGCTCGACACGGTCGATAAGCTCGAAGGCCAGATCAAGATGTATGATTACGATGGATTCTTTAAATAGGCTAGAGGAGGATTGCTCATGAACCTCGTATTGCTCGGAGCTCCGGGTGCCGGTAAGGGCACCGTCGCACAGGAGCTCGTCGCCGAGTTTGGCGTCGCTCACATTTCCACGGGCGACCTGCTGCGTGCTGCCGTCAAGGGTGGCACCGAGCTTGGTATTCAGGCTAAGAAGTACATGGACGCTGGCGAGCTCGTTCCCGACCAGCTCGTGATCGACCTTGTCAAGGAGCGTCTTGCCGCCGATGACGCCCAGCAGGGCTTCATCCTCGACGGCTTCCCGCGCAACACCGCCCAGGCAGTGACGCTCGATTCCGAGCTCTCCGCCATGGGTCGCGAGATCGACTGCGCCCTTCTGGTCGACGTGGCTCCTGAGGTCATCATCGATCGTCTGTCTTCGCGTCGCACCTGCCGCGCCTGCGGTTACACCGGCACCGCTGCCGATGCTACCTGCCCCAAGTGCGCCGGCGAGATGTATCAGCGCGACGACGACAAGCCCGAGACCATCAAGAATCGTCTCGACGTCTACGAGAAGTCCACGAGCCCGCTCGTCGACTACTATCGTGGCCAGGGTCTGCTCAAGTCGGTCAACGGTGACCAGGCTCGCGAGACCGTGTACGGGGATGTCAAAGAGGCTCTCGGTCTATGATCAAGATTAAGTCTGCAACGCAAATCGAGCAGATGAAGAAGGCAGGAGCGCTATCTAAGATGGCGCTCCGCCACGTTGGAGCCATGGTGCGCCCTGGTGTTTCGACCTTTGAGCTCGATCAGCTCGCGGAGCAGATTATCCGTATGCATGGCGGCACCCCGGCCTTTAAGGGTTACGGCGGGTTCCCCGGTACCATTTGCGCATCGATTAACGATGCCGTGGTCCACGGTATTCCCAACCCCGACATGATCCTGCGCGATGGCGATATCATCTCCATCGATACGGGAGCTGTCGTTGACGGTTGGGTCGGCGATAACGCTTGGACGTTTTTTGTCGGCACACCCACGCCCGAGGCCAAGGCCCTGTGCGAGGTCACGCGCGATTGCCTTAAGGCTGCCATCGAGCAGGCTGTTCCCGGTAACCATATCGGGGATGTTGGTTACGTCGTTCAGTCCCTCGCCGAGTCTCACGGTTACGGCGTGCTTCGTGACTATGTGGGTCATGGCATTGGCCGCGTGATGCACGAGGACCCCAACGTTCCTAACTATGGAAAGAAGGGGAGGGGCGTTCGCCTCCAGGCCGGCATGGTCATTGCCATCGAGCCGATGGTTACGATGGGTTCCAACCATGTGAGCACGGGCTCCGACGGTTGGATTGTTACGACCAACGACCACCTGCCCGCCGCGCACTACGAGAACACCGTCGCCATTACCAATGACGGTCCGGTGATTCTCACCACGGATGCCCAGGGTGCTTGGTGTTCCTTGCAAGGCGGTGAAATGTAAAAGTCGCCGCCCCCTGATGCCCAACCTCGCCTTTCAATTTCGAAGGCATGACCCCAAGGTCTATGCCTTCTCATTTCAAGGCGATCTTGGGTATCAGGGAACGGCTTTGTTTTACATTTCAAATGTAACAAGTTCCGCTTAGTTGTGGAGCCATTACGAAGATATTACGATACGTGCATGCGTATTGTAGAATACTCAATCGCTGTCGTTTTCTAGAGAAAGATGATTGCTTGTGAAGAAGGAAGACGCAATTGAGCTCGAGGGTACGGTAAAGGAACCGCTGCCCAACGCCATGTTTAAGGTCGAGCTCGAGAACGGTCATTCGGTTCTGTGCAACATTTCTGGCAAGATCCGAATGAATTACATCCGTATTCTCCCCGGTGACAGGGTTGTCGTGGAGCTTTCCCCGTACGACCTGACCCGCGGCCGCATCACCTATCGCTACAAATAGCGGCACGCATACACGCACTCCATTTCCGGCTGCAGGCTTAGCTCAACCTACGGTCGGATTGTGTGTGAAGACCAGCCATAGTTTTAAACGCCTGCGGCTGGGCGAGTAGATAGTAGGGAAGTAGTTTGAGCGCTACCGAAAGGAAGAACGATGAAGGTACGTCCTTCGGTCAAGAAGATGTGCGATAAGTGCAAAATCATTAGGCGCCATGGCAAGGTCCTCGTCATTTGCGAGAACCCCCGTCATAAGCAGCGTCAGGGTTAAGAGAGGAGACTACGTTGGCCCGTATTAATGGTGTCGACCTCCCGCGTGAGAAGCGCGTTGAGATCGGTCTGACCTACATTTACGGCATCGGCCGCACCACTGCGACGAAGATCTGCGTCGAGTGCAACGTTAACGTGGATACGCGTGTTAAGGACCTCACCGAGGATGAGGTTAACGCCATCCGTGATTATATCGACAAGAACCAGATCATGGTTGAGGGCGACCTCCGCCGTGAGCGCAACCAGAACGTCAAGCGCCTTATGGACATCGGCTGCAACCGCGGCCTTCGTCACCGCAAGGGCCTCCCGGTCCGCGGCCAGCGCACCCACACTAACGCTCGTACCCGCAAGGGCCCGAAGCGTCAGATCGGTGCTAAGAAGAAGAAATAAGGAGCGCTAGATAGATGGCTACTGCTAAGAAGAACGTTCGCGCTGCCCGTCTGAAGCGCGCGGACCGTAAGAACATTTCCGTGGGCCAGGCTCACATCCGTTCTACGTTCAACAACACGATCGTTTCGATCACCGATCCCCAGGGCAACGTCATTTCCTGGAAGTCGGCTGGCCAGGTGGGCTTCAAGGGCTCCCGTAAGTCCACGCCGTTCGCTGCCCAGATGGCTGCCGAGGCTGCTGCCAAGCAGGCCATGGAGCACGGTATGAAGAAGGTTTCTGTCTTCGTCAAGGGCCCCGGCTCCGGTCGTGAGACCGCCATCCGCTCCCTCCAGGCTGCTGGCCTCGAGGTCTCGAGCATCCAGGACAAGACCCCCATTCCGCACAACGGCTGCCGCCCCAAGAAGCGTCGCCGCGTGTAACTGAAAGGATCGTATCAATATGGCAATCGACAGGACTCCTGTTCTTAAGCGCTGCCGTCAGCTCGGGATCGATCCCGCTGAGCTCGGTTACAGCAGCAAGAAGGAATCTATCCGTCAGCCCAAGCGCCGTCGCAAGGAATCTGAGTACGGCATGCAGCTGCGCGAGAAGCAGAAGGTCAAGTTCATCTATGGCGTTCTGGAGAAGCAGTTCCACGGCTACTTCAACAAGGCCCGTAAGATGAACGGCGTCACCGGTGAGAACCTCATGATCATCCTTGAGTCTCGCCTTGACAACGTCGTCTTCCGTCTTGGCTTCGCCCGCACCCGCAAAGAGGCTCGTCAGTCCGTCCGTCACGGTCACTTCACCGTGAACGGCAAGCGCGTGGATATTCCGTCCTACCGCGTCAAGGCCGGCGACGTCGTCGCTGTCGGCGAGAAGTTCCGTGACCTCCTCCCCATCAAGGAGGCTCTGATTTCCTCCGAGCGCTTTGAGGTCCCTGGCTGGCTCGAGGTCGATATCGAGAAGCTGTCTGGTAACGTGCTCGCTCTGCCGACGCGTGAGCAGATCAGCGGTGATATCAACGAGCAGCTCATCGTCGAGCTCTACTCTAAGTAGTCCATCCGGGCTGCTGAGGCTGGAGGTAATACATGTCAGAATTCATTAGGCCTCAGGTTCAGGTCGAAGAGATCAACGAGACGTCTGCTCGTGTCTCCGTCGAGCCGCTCGAGCGTGGCTACGGCGATACGCTGGGTAACTCCCTTCGTCGCGTTCTTCTGTCCTCGCTCGAGGGTGCCGCCGTCGAGGCTATTCAGATCGATGGTGCGCAGCACGAGTTCATGACCATCCCTAACATGGTCGAGGATGTCACCGACATCGTCCTGAATGTCAAGGGTCTTGTCTTCAGGGCTCTCGGCACGACCGACGAGGCGACCGCCACCATCTCGGTTGACGGTCCCTGCGAGGTCACCGGTGCGGACTTCTTTATTCCGTCCGAGTTTGAGCTGGTCAACCCCGAGCAGCACATCGCTACGCTCACCGAGGGTGGCCATCTCACCATGAGCATGCGCATCGGCTATGGCCGCGGCTATGTTTCTGGCGAGGCCAACAAGCGCGACAACGATCCCATCGGTGTGATCCACGTCGACTCGCTGTACTCGCCGGTTTCCCGTTGCGCCAAGCTCGTTGAGGCTTGCCGTGTCGGTCAGCACACCGACTACGACCGCCTTGTCCTCGAGATCGAGACCAACGGCTCCATCGCCCCGCGCGACGCCGTGGTCCAGGCTGCCAATATCATCAACCAGCATATGGCCGCCTTTATGAACCTTGCCGAGACCCCCGAGGTCGAGGAGGAGGCTTCGATCTTCGCTCCCGAGGTCACCAACGACAACGCCGAGCTGGACAAGCAGATCGAGGATCTGGACCTTTCCGTCCGTTCCTACAACTGCCTTAAGCGCGCCAGCATTCACTCGGTCCGTCAGCTCGTTGAGTTCTCGGAGAACGATCTGCTTAACATCCGTAACTTCGGTGTTAAGTCGATCGAGGAAGTGAAGGACAAGCTTGAGTCCATGGGCCTGAGCCTGAAGGCTTAATGCTTCGCATATTTGAGGAGAAACTAGACCATGCGTCACAACGTTAAGAAGGGCCTGAAGCTCGGCACCGATGCGAGCCACACCAAGGCCATGAAGAAGAGCCTGGCCAAGGCCCTCTTCGAGAACGACCGCATCAAGACCACCGAGACCCGCGCTAAGGCGCTGCGTTCGGTCGTCGATCCGATCATCACCTGGGCCAAGAAGGGCGACCTGCACTCTCGTCGTCTGGCCATCGCCAAGCTCGGCGATAAGCAGCTCGTTGCCGAGATCTTCGACAAGGCTGCCCAGGGCATGTGGCAGGACCGCAACGGCGGTTACACCCGCATCATGAAGCTCGGCAACCGTAAGGGCGACAACGCTCCTATCGTTATCATGGAGCTCGTCACCGAGCCTTGCACGCCTAAGGCCAAGAAGGCTGCTCCGGCCCCCAAGAAGGCCGCTGCTCCCAAGAAGGTCGAGGCCGTCGAGGAGGCTCCTGCTGAGGAGACCGCTGAGTAGACAATCCGTCTGCATAGGCTATATTCGAGGGGTACGTTCGCGTACCCCTCTTTTTTTGTCGCGATACCGTTGATTGTTTGTTGGGAGCGCCCATGACCGCGCCGTCTGATTTCAATTCGATTCCTGAGCTCGATGCCACGCTTGTATTCTGTGTTGCCTATGATGGCTCGTCGTATAGCGGATTTGCCGAGCAGCCGGGACAGACGACGGTTGCGGGTGAGCTACGTCGAGCCATCGAGACGCTGCTTCGCCGCCCGATCGATCTGACGTGTGCGGGGCGTACCGATGCCGGCGTGCATGCCGTGGCTCAGTACATCAGCGTGCCCGTTACGGACGCTGAGCTCGCGTGTACGCGCCGTAGGTGGCTGCGGGCCATGGATGCCCTGCTGCCCAAAGATATCGCCATAAACGAGGTCTACAAGGCCCGTAGGGGCTTTTCTGCCCGCTTTGACGCGCGGTCCCGTACGTATACGTACCGTATTGCCGATCGAGATGCGCGCCCCGTGCTGTCCCGCGGTGCCGTGTGGTGGCATCGCTATCCCTTGGATGTTGAGGCTATGTCTGCTGCCTGCCCCGCTCTGCTGGGCGAGCAGGACTTTAAAAGCTTTTGCAAGGTTGCTTCGGCCGTTGGCAAGCCCACGCATCGCTGCGTGATGCGTGCCGAATTTGGCCATGAGGTTGCGTTTGGCGAGGACATCCTGACGTTCACCATCGAGGGCAATGCGTTTCTGCATTCGATGGTCCGTACGATCGTGGGCACGCTTGTCGAGATTGGCATGCATCGCCGTGAACCCGAGTGGATGCGCGAGGTCATCGATGCTTGCGACCGTACCGCTGCGGGCCCCACGGCTCCTGCCTGCGGCCTTACGTTTATGGGCGTGGATTACGATCCCGCCGAGCTTGTCGTGCTCGACTAGGGGAGGGCTCGACGCGTCGTGCGTCGACACCTGCCATCTGTGGGCTGCGCGTGTGCAACATCTGTTCTTGGCGTGCAATACAACCGGTGTCTCATTGCTTTTATTGCCGGGGTGTACCATGAACCACGGTTTTATTCATTGCTGTCGAGAGGACGGATAATTTGGTTCGACGTGGCTCGCATCCGCGACTTTCGGTGATCCTTGTGGTAGAAGGTTCGCCCAGCTATGCGATGCGTGCGCTCGAGAGTATCCAGAACCAAGACCTCTACGATTTGCAGATTGTCGTTGTCTGTCGCGATGCTGCGCCCGGTGTGCGCCATTCGCTTCAAGTTGCTGCTGACAGGGACATCCATATTGATTTGATTGACGTCGAGGACGCGACGCGCGGCGCGTGTCTTCGTGCCGGTTTTGCTGCCTCGCGCGGCTCTCAAATCATCGCCATGAACGCCGATGAGTGGTTTGCTCCGCAATCCCTTTCCAAGATGGTCGATATCGCGTGCGATACTGCGGCAGACATAGTGTTCCCCACGGTGTCGCTCGACCGCTATGATGCACATCGAGAGCGCCATTCGCGCGTCTTGGATGCTACTCATATTTCCATTGATAGCAAATCTTCGATGGTGGCCGGGCTGCCCCAGTTGATTTTAGGCGGCTTGGTTGCTCAAGTCTCTGGCGTGATGTATAGCCGTCCGCTGTTTGAGGCATGCCTTTTGTGCGACAAGGCGTTTCGCACAGTTGGGTTTATGGCATGCGCGCTCTCGCAGGCGCAGCGCGTCTCCGGATGCGGCAACGCTTGTTTCCACACGGTGGCGCCTAAGCTTACAGATGCCTTTGATCCCACCATGTATGCCAAGGTATCCGATGACACCCGGGCGCTCGACGAGCTTGCGGACTCACTCTCGGAAGCAGATAGCGGTGGTCGGCTCAAGCTGGCAAGCCAAAAGTTCTACTTTGCCGGACTGGTCGCCTGCATCGAGAATTTGTGTCTGAGCCCGCATGGAGTGTCGTCAATCGAGCGTTCCGCCCGCATGCGTGATATGCTCGAGGCGCCTCGAACCCGTCAGATGGTCGCCGCGCTCAAGGATAACCATCGGGGGCTCGGTCTGTTGTTTGGGCCGATCGCCAGCGCTAAGCCCGCGCGCTGCGTGATGTGTACGCATCTGGCAGCTTTTCTTAACCGTACGGGCGCAAAAACCGCCTAAACGGCTCATTACGAAACAAACTTGCATAGAATTGTTTCGAAATGCGTTCTTATTCACAAAAGCCTTCAAATAGCGCTAAACTATTCAAACACTGATTGATTGTCTCCGCCATCTTTTGGAGAGAGGGTTTGTATGGCTAAAAAACGCAATGGGCGCCAGGATGCCATTAGAGATATTGTGCGCAATAAGGATGTCCGCACGCAGCGCGTGCTGGTCGATGAGCTCCGTGCTATGGGCTTTGATTGCACGCAGGCGACTGTCTCTCGCGATATTGCCGACATGGGGCTGCGTAAGCTCCCTGAGGGCATCTATGTTCTGGCAGAGGACCTACACCTGCAGCGTATGGTTTCCGAGCTCGTAACGGGCGTTCTGCGTACCGATAATCTGGTTATGATCAAGGCTCAGCCTGGCACGGCTTCCGGCATCGCCGCCGCCGTTGACGCGGCCGAGTTGCCCGATGTGCTTGGCTCGCTTGCCGGCAACGATACGATTTTGGTTATTGCCCAGACGGCCGAGGACGGCGAGCGCCTCGAGGCACTGATCAATAAGCTGAGCAATTCTCGCAAGTAGGCGTGCGGGTCGTGCGCTCGGCACTTCGTGCACTGACATAGTGGCTTGTAAGGGGTATCGACGTTGGTCGGTACCCCTTTTTGATTGCCGGTATAAAGACCGCCCACCAGGTCGCTTCAAACTAAAAGGCCCCCGAGCAGTTCAATAGGCTGCTCGGGGGCCTTGTTGCTTATGGCCGGATGATTTCTAGCCGACCGTATCGTCAGGCGTGGGCGAGGGGTCGGGAGTGGGCGTAGGCGTAGGCGTAGGCGTGCCGCCATCGCCGCCGGTCGAACCACCAGTGGAGCCGCCCGTCGAACCACCGGTCGTACCGGTGCCGCCGGTGGTGTCACCGCCCGTGGTCTCGGTGGTCGTGGTCGTCGTGGTCGTCGTTGTGGTGGTTTCCTCTTCGTCCTCGTTCTCGTCCTTGTCGTCGTTCTCCGTCTTCTTGGTGTTGTTGGTGCCGTAGAACTTCCAGACGCTGTTGTTCTTGTAGGTGGGCGCCGTTCCGGTCGCAAACTCCTCGCGCTCGGTACCGGTCAGAACGGTGTTCATAAACCGCTTAAAGACAGGCAGGTTGGTGCTGTCGCCCAGCAGGTCCGTGCCGTACTTTTGGATGGGGATCTCGCCCGCGGAATAGCCGGTCCACAGGGCGCACGCCAGCTGCGGGGTATAGCCGCAGAACCAAAGGTTGGTGGTGTTGTCGGTGGTGCCCGTCTTGCCGGCATAGGGCTGGTTGACACTCAGGGCGCCGGCAGCACCCGTACCGCTGCCCTTCATGACGCCGGACAGAACATCGGTGACCGCGGCGGCCTCGCCCTCGGTAAGCACCTGTGAGGGATTGTCGGTGTGCTGGTACAGCACCGAACCGGTACGAGAATCAATCTCGGTGATGGCGATCGGCTGGCGATAGTAGCCGCCGTTGGCAAACGTCGCGTAGGCGGCGGCCATCTCGAGTGGCGAGATCGAGCCGGTGCCGAGCGTCATGACGGGAACGTCCTCGATGTTGTCCTTGGCGGGGTCGATGCCGAGCTTTTTGACGAGCGAGATGATCTTGCTGTTGCCGACGGCTTCCGCCACCTGGATGTAGCCGGTGTTGGAGGAGTATGCCGTCGCCTGCTTAAGCGTGATGTTGCCGTAGCTCTGGTTGGCGTAGTTTTGGACCTCGGTCGTGGTGCCCTTGGCCTTGAGCGGCGAGTTGCAGTTGAGGGTGACGTTGGGGTTCATGCCGTTTTGGATGGCAGTTGCCAGCGTAAAGGCCTTAAAGGTGGAGCCGACGGGACGCTTGGCCGTGGCATGGTTTACGTGGTTCTCGTCGGCGTTGTAGTCGTAGCCGCCCACCATGCACTTGATGTAGCCGGTCTTGGGGTCGACGACGACCATGCCCATGTCCAGGCCGTCAAGCGAGAGCGTGTCGAGCTGCTCGCGGACGGCATTCTCTGCCACCTGCTGCATCGTGGGGTCGATGGTGGTCTTGACGGTCAGGCCGCCCTTAAAGAGCACGTCGGTCGAGAACTCCTGCTCCAGCAGCTGCTTGACGTAGGAGACAAAGTAGGGCTGCGAGTATACGTCGACGCCGCTGCCCGAGATTTCGGTCACATTGAGGGTGATGGGCTCGGCCTGTGCGGCATCGTGCTCCTCCTGGGTGATGTGGCCCAGGCGCAGCATGTTGTCGAGAACCTTGTTGCGGCGAGACAGTGCCAGATCGGGATTGACCGTGGGGTCGTACTGCGAAGGCGAGTTGGGAAGGCCGATGAGTAGCGCGGCCTCGCTCAGGGTGAGGTCGGCGGCGCTCTTGGACAGATAGGTCTCGGCTGCGGCCTCGATGCCGTAGGCGCCGTGGCCGTAATAGATGGTGTTGAGGTACATCATGAGGATCTCGTCTTTGGAGTACATGTCCTCCATCTTGATGGCGATGTAGGCCTCGCGCACCTTACGCTCAATGGTCGAGTCGAATTGCTCCTCCTGCAGGATGGTGTTGCGCACAAGCTGCTGGGTGATCGTCGAGGCGCCTTCGTGCCCGCCGCCGAGGGTTGCCACCGCAGCACGCGCGATACCCCACAGGTCGATACCGCCGTGCTCGTAGAAGCGCTCGTCCTCGACGTCAACGGTGCCCTGCAGCACGTAGGGGGAGACCTCGTCCTTGGTGATGGACTTGCGGTTTTGCGTGTAGAAGCTCGCGATCTTGTTGCCGTTACAGTCGACGATCTCGGTGGGCTCGCTCACCAGATACGCGTTGGCGTCGGTGTAGTCGGGCAGATCGGACAGCCAGCGGTTGACGTTACCGACCATGCCGATGCCAAACGCCACGCCCGCAATCAGCAGAAAGCCCAAAAACGAGAGCAGGATTATGGGCAGGGCGTGCGTCTTTGAACGGCTGTGTCCCTGTCGTTGGCGAGGACCCATATATTGACCTCCAGGTATGTCGTGCCAGACGGTGGATGTGCCGTCGGGGCAGGATGGACATAAGTTATTACACGATAAACCAAACGGGGCGCGCGAGGCCTCGTGTATGCTGGAAGACGGCATTTTTCAGAGTGAATGCATACCTTGGTAAGGAGTTTGTCGATGGCGATTCGGACGATGGGGCCGAGCGGACAATACGAGACTGGATTGGATGTTGTCAGTGCGGCGCTGCCCGAGCTGCTGGCGCCGGCGGGCGGACTCGACCAGATGCTTGCGGCTATCGCCGCGGGTGCCGATGCCATCTATGCGGGGTTGGGCGGCTTTAACGCCCGTGTGAGCGCCCATGGCTTTACGGATAACGAGTTTGCGCGCGGCTGCGCCGTGGCGCATGCCCATGGCGTGCATGTGTACGTAACGCTCAACGTGTTCGTGTTTGACGATGAGTTGTCCGACGCGGTGGCGTTGGGAGCTCATGCACTGGAGCTGGGCGCCGATGCTCTGATTGTCGCCGATGCCGGGTTGGCCTGCGCGCTGCGCGCGGCGATTCCCGGGGTCGAGATTCACCTGTCCACGCAGGCGGGCGCTCATAGCGAGGGTGCCGTGCGGCTTGCCGCCGATGAACTGGGGGTCGAGCGCGTGACGACGGCACGCGAGCTGACGGTCGACGAGATTGCGGCGCTATGTGCCACGGGCGTGCCCATCGAGGTATTCTGCCACGGTGCGATTTGCATCGGCTATTCGGGGGCGTGCGAGTTCTCGGCCCTGCGGCGTGGGCGCTCGGCGATGCGCGGCGACTGCACGCAGCCGTGCCGTCTGGCGTACGACCTAGTGGACGAGGCGGGGCAGAGTGTTGTTGCCGTCGAGGGAGACCGCCTGCTTTGTCCGCGTGACTATCTGGGTATCGCGCACCTGCCCGAGCTTGTTGCCGCCGGCGTGGCATCGCTCAAGATCGAGGGACGCATGAAGAATCCCGATTACGTATTCAACGTGGTGAGGGTGTGGCGTCGGGCACTCGATATGCTGTGCGACGGCGCGTGGGACTCCGGTGCCGTGGAAGAGCTTGAACGCGAGCTGGGAAGGTCGTTTAACCGTGGGTTTACCGATGCTTACCTGCGGGGTCGTTCGGGTGCCGAGCTGATGAGCTTTGAGCGCGCGATCAACCAGGGCGTGCGCGTGGGGCGCTTGGTCGCTGTGGGCCACGAAGAGGTGACCGTTGAGCTCGATGCCGCCGTGGCGGCGGGTGACACGCTCGAGATTCGGTTCTATCCGGGTGTCGACGCGCGTCCCGATGTGCCCAAGCGCTGGCCGCAGGTGCCCTGCCCGGTGGATGCCGCAGCGGGGAAGCGCGTCGTCGTGCATTGCAAGCGTAAGGTGGACGCGGGCTGCGAGGTCTATCTGATTCGCAGCGCCGGCGTGTTGGATCAGACGACGGCGGTGTTGGAGCGCATGCGGGCCGAGGCGGATGCGATTGCGCCCGTTGCGCGTGCCGTTGAGGTGCTGCCCTTTGAGGACGCTGCGGTGGATGGCGGCGCGTCGACGGAGTTGGCGGGGTCGGCGGGGCCGGTAAAGCGCGAGGATTTTGCTCGTATGGTCTTTGCCTGGGAGCTGATGGATGTGGGTCCGCGCGATGAGCGAGATCTGTCCGATACAACGGTGGTGCTCGACGAAGTGTGCCGCGCGGGCGACGCCGAGCGGACTCGGGCGCTTATGCAGCGTGCCGGGCGCGTCGTCTGCCGCAATCTGGGACAAGTGGCGATGGCCCGCGAGCTGGGCACAACGTTTGACGTGGCGGCGCCGGTGTTCTGTGCCAATCGGGCCACGCTTACCTGGCTGCGCGGACTCGGTGCGGGGCGGGTGTGCTTGTCGGCCGAGTTGCTCGGCAATGATGCGGAGCGTGTTGCCGAGCTTGCCGCTTGCCCCGGTGTCTTGGGGCCTGTCGATGCCGACCGTCCCGAGATCATGGTGTGCGAGCACTGCTTGCTGACTGCCGAGGGCGCCTGCGCCACGGATGCAACGGGGCAGGTCCGTTGCCGTGACTGCTCGCGCCGTCAGCAGGCGCGCTTTTTGGTCGAACGTGACGGCACGCGTTTGCCGGTCGTTATCGACGCGTGCGGCAGGACGAGGATTTTCCTGTCGTAGGTGTTCGGCCGCGCCGTTTTGGTTATTATGAGTGGGTTTATGAACTTCGAGCACCGCCGTATCCGGTGAGGGTGCTATAGCAAAAGGAGGATACCCAATGCTGTCTGTCGACGAGCAAATGCGTATCATCACCTCGGGCGCAGCGCAGATCGTCCCCGAGGCCGACCTTCGCAAGAAGCTTGAGAAGGGCGAGCCCCTCAACATCAAGCTCGGCGTCGATCCCACCAGCCCCGACCTGCACCTGGGCCATGCCGTGCCCCTGCGCAAGATGCGTCAGTTCCAGGACCTGGGCCACAAGGTCACCCTCATCATCGGTAACGGCACCGCACTGATCGGCGATCCTTCGGGCAAGAATTCCACCCGCCCGCAGCTTTCGCAGGAGCAGATTGAGGCCAACGCCGAGACCTACGTGAGCCAGGCCATGAAGATCCTGGATCCCGAGAAGACCACCATCGTGCACAACGGCGACTGGATCCTGTCGATGGATCTGGCCGGCCTGCTGCAGGTGTGCTCCAAGTTCACCGTCGCCCGCATCCTCGAGCGCGATGACTTTACCAAGCGCTACCAGTCCCAGACGCCGATCGCCCTCCACGAGTTCCTGTACCCCGTGATGCAGGCCTTCGACTCCGTTCAGATCAAGGCCGACGTGGAGATGGGCGGCACCGACCAGCTCTTCAACCTGCTCGCCGGCCGCGAGCTCATGGAGAAGATGGGCATGGAGCCGCAGATCGCGCTTACCATGCCGCTGCTCGAGGGCACCGATGGCGTGCGCAAGATGTCCAAGTCCTACGGCAACTACATCGGCCTGACCGATGCTCCCAAGGATATGTTCGGCAAGACGATGTCCATCCCCGACGAGATGATCGGCAAGTACTATCGTCTGGCCAGCTCGCTCACCCCGGCCGAGGTCGACAAGATCGACGCTGCCCTGGCCGACGGTTCCGCCGATCCCTATGAGCTCAAGCGCGCGCTGGGCCGCGACCTGTGCGACACCTATCACGGCGCCGGTGCCGGTGACGAGGCTCAGGCCGAGTTCGACCGCGTGTTCAAGGAGGGCCAGCTTGCCGACTTCCCCGAGAAGCATGTCGAGCTGACCGTCAACGACGAGGGCCAGATCTACCTCGCAGGCCTGCTTAAGGACCTGGGCCTTTCGGCGAGCGCCGGCCAGGCCCGTCGCGACATTGACGGCGGCGGCGTCAAGATCAACGGCGAGGCGGTGGCTCCCAAGAGCTACAACATCGACCCGAGCGCCCTCAAGCTGGGCGACACCCTCTCAGTAGGCAAGCGCAAGGGCTTTAAGTTGGTCTAGCAAGTAGGTCAACCTAACATGTGCAATAGGGCCGCAGCCGGAACGATTCCGGCTGCGGCTTTTTTGGCACTTGGGGACGTTCCTTTTGTGCCGGCACTTTGGGACACTCCTTGTCATTGGTGCAAAGTAACCTGTCCCCATTGCGCCAAGCGGCGTGTGCCGTTAAGCGGACGGGGTGTTAGCGGGACCTTCTTTTGGGCATACAATTGCTATTGGCTTGCTGCGGTGAAGGCTCGTCCGCTCCGCAGTTATTTCTACAGTTAAAGGAGTATGTATGTCCGTTGAGGTCATGAGGTCTGTGATCGATGCTGCCGAGGGCCGCGTGCCCGTCGACACGCTGTTTACCAATGCGCAGATTGTCGACGTATATGGCCAGCGCGTGGCGCCCGGTAGCGTTGCCGTCAAGGACGGCGTAATCGTCGGCGTGCTCTACGACGGTCGCGACGATGCCGCCGGCACCTACGAGGCGGCTGAGGTCATTGACTGCCAGGGTCGCTATATCGCCCCCGGCTTTATCGACGGACATCTGCATATCGAGTCCTCGAACATCCGTCCCGCCGAGTATGCGCGCATGGCGGCGACGCGCGGCACCACCACTGCCATCGCCGACAGCCACGAGATCGCCAACGTTTCCGGCCTGAACGGCCTGCGCTTTATGATCGAGGACGGCCGTCGCGCGCCCATTTCCATCAAGTACATGATGCCCTCGTGCGTGCCCGCGCTGCCCGATGAGCAAGCGGGCGCTGTGATTACCGCCGCTGACATGCAGGCGTTTTTTGCCGAGTATCCGGGCGATGTCTTTGGTCTGGGCGAAATGATGAACCTGCCGGGTGTCTTTATGGCCGATCCTGAGACCTGCGCTCGCATCGACGCTGCCAACCAGACGCCGTCCAAGCAGGTCGACGGCCATGCGCCACTTGTTGCCGGCAAAGACCTCAACGCCTATGCCGCAGCGGGTATTATCGCCGACCACGAGTCGACGATTCCCGAGGAGGCGCTCGATAAGCTGTCCCGCGGCATGTATGTGATGCTGCGCGAGGGCACGTGCAGCCACGACCTGGCCAACTTGTCGCCGATGCTGCTGGAGAACCCCGCCCGCGCCCGTCGCTGCTGCTTTGCGACCGACGACCGTGCTCCTTCCGACGCGCTTTCGACCGGTATGATCGACAATGCCTGTCGCGTGGCTATCGAGGCCGGCATCGACCCGGTGGTCGCCATCTCCATGGCGTCCCTTTCTACGGCTGAGGCATTTGGCCTGGACCACGGCTGCCGCGACCCACACGAGCTCCGTGGCGCGATCGCCCCGGGCAAGTGCGCCGACCTGCTGGTGCTCGATGACCTTACGTTTGCCAAGGCTCCGCATCGTGTTTATGCCGCCGGTGCCCTGGTGGCGCAGGATGGCACCTTTGTGGGCGAAATTGCACCCGAGATGGCCGAGGTTGCGGCCCTTGCCGATGAGCTGCGTGCTTCCGTTAAGCTGCCGAAGCTATCGCTCGACGTGTTCGACTATGCCTTTAAGCCGGGCGAGGCCGTGATCGACGTGGTGCCGGGCAAGGCCATCACGGGCATGGCTCGTCCCGAGAATGCCGAGGGCCTGCGCCGCATTATGCTGATCGAGCGCCACGGCCGCGGCTTGTCACTGCAGGCCGAGGGGGCCGACGGTGATGGCCCTGCGGGCCTGGGTCTTGTTGGCAAGCACATTGGTCGCGGCTGGGTGCGTGGCTTTACCATTACGGGCGGTGCCATCGCCTCGACGATCGGCCACGACTCGCACAACGTGTGCGTGGTGGGCGACAACGCGGCCGACATGATGGCTGCCGTCGAGGCTGTTGGCCAGGGCGGCCACGTGCTGGTGCGTAACGGCGAGGTCGTGGCGCGCATTCCGCTGGCGCTCGGTGGCCTTATGAGCGAAGGCACGGCCGAGGACGTTGCCGCGCAGCACGACGACTTTATGGTCAAGGCACGCGCCATGGGTATTGAGCCGCCGCTCGACCCCATCATGGGCATCATCTTCCTGCCCCTGCCGGTTATCCCGACGCTCCGCATCCGCCCCGAGGGCATGTTCGACGTTACAACCTTCACCTACGCCGACTAGTCATCGGGGTGGCGTGTCGCCTGACGCCGCGACCGTGAGACCTCTGGCATGTGTGAGCTATTTGCCAGGTCCTTGTAACGTTTACGCCCGCGGAGTCTTATTTGAGCTCCCTTTGGGTACGTTGGAATCGGATACACGTTCGATTCCAACAAGCCCGAAGGGAGCTTTTCTATGTTTAAACTGATTGCATCCGATATGGACGGCACGCTGCTTGACGAAAACGGCCAGGTGCCTCCCGAGACCTACGAACTGATTCTGGCGCTACACGAGCATGGCGTGCATTTCGCCGCATCGTCAGGTCGTCGCTACGATCGCCTGTGCGAGTTCTTTGCGCCCGTTCGCGACAAGATGGACTTTGTCGCCGCTAACGGCGCCCAAGTCTACGCCGACGGTAAGATGGTAGACCGTGAGGTGTATTCGCACCTGGCGATTCGAAGGCTCGCCCAGGCCGTCGCGACGTTTCCCAATCTGCATCTTGCGCTCTTTGACCGTACCAAGTCCTTCCTGCTCGATGACGAGAGCAAGTTCGTGCGTGAGGTCGATAAGGACCTTCCCAATGCCGAGCGCATTTGGGAGCTGCCCGATCCCAGCGTAAATATCATCAAGGCGAGTATCTTTTGCGACGACAGTGCGGTTATGGACAGTGCGTACGTGCTACAGCGCGAACTTGGTCAGCTCTTTACTTTTGCGCCTTCGGGCAACGCGTGGATCGATGCCATGCAGCCTGGTGTGTCGAAGGCCTCGGGTATCGCGCAGCTCGCGGAGCATTACGGCATTGGTCGCGACGAGGTCATGGCGTTTGGCGACTCGATGAACGACTACGAGATCATTCGCTTTGTCGGCACGGGCTGCGCGATGGAAAACGCGCGCCCCGCGCTTAAGGCGGTGGCCGATCGCGTGGTGGGTTGCAACCGCGACCACGCCGTCCAGCAGGAGCTCCGTCGCGTGCTGGAGAGTCTCTCCTAATTCGGCAGATGGGGACGTTCCTTTTCTGCCGACAGTGGGGGACAGTCCTTGCAGCTTTTTGCGAAGAGTGTCCCCAGTGACTAGTCGTTTAAGAACGTCCCCAATGACTGACCAATGACTAGGCGAGGGCGGCCATGATGGTGCGGGCGACGCCGTCGTGGTCGTTGTCGTATTCGGTGATGGCGTCGGCGGCCTCGCGATCTTCGGGCTCGGCGTTGATCATGGCCATGCCATGGCCCGCTGCCTGCAGCATGGGGATGTCGTTGATGTTGTCGCCGAACGCCCAGGCGTCGGCGAGACGCTCGCCCAGATGCTCACACAGCCACGTGAGGGCCGTTCCCTTGGTGGCGCCTTCGCCCATAACCTCGATATTCATGGCGTACGAACGCGTGACCTCAATGCCTCCGAGCGTGTCGAGCGCCGCCGCGATGGCGTCGCGATCGGCGGGGTCGTGCCAGTACATAGCGATGCGTTCGAGCGTCTCGACCTCGTCGATTTTGCTGTCGATATTCATGTCGATCGGCGTTCGTGTGCGCTTGAGCGAAGCCGCGATGTGGGGGTCGCCGCCACAGAACTCATCCAGACGCCCGTATAGCGAGCGGGGGAGGAAACACTGCCCGTCCGCGAAGATATCGAAGGTGACGTCATGGCCGGTGGCAATGCTATGGACGTGGTGGGCGATGGCGCGGTCGAGCGGACGGCTCAAGATGCACGTGGCGCGCGAGGCGTCGGTGGGCGTATCCTCGTCGAGCTGCCAGACGCTGGCGCCGTTGGCACAGACCGCGTAGTGCACGGCGGGATGGGCGAGAATGGGCTTAAAGATGCCCGACAGTGGACGTCCCGTGCAGGGAACAAACTCGATGCCACGACGTGCGAGCTCGTCGAGCATCGCCCAGGTGGCATCGCTCATTTGCTTATCGCTCGTCAGCAGCGTCCCATCCATATCGGAAAACACAATCATTTGATGCAGCCCTTTCTACTGGCATAAAAAGCGTGGCCGAGGGCTTGGGTCCCTGGCCACGCTCGAGTTCTATAACGGTCCGCGTCCTAGCGGTCGGCGAGCGGCTTGTACTCCAGCGGCTCGATCACCGGACGATAGGCGGGGCGGATGATACGGTGCGCGCAGAAGAGCTCTTCCATACGGTGTGCCGACCAGCCGGCCATGCGGGCGACGGCGAATAGCGGCGTAAAGAGCGTTTCGGGCACGCCGAGCATCTTGTAGATAAAGCCCGTGTACAGGTCGATGTTGGCGCAGATGGGCTTGGTCATGCCGTGGTCGCGCATGACCTGGGGTGCCAGGCGCTCGATGCGCTCGATGAGCGCGAACTCATCGCCCAGGTTCTTCTTGGCGGCAAGTGTGCGCGCGTAACGACGGCAGACCTCGGCGCGCGGGTCGCTGAGCGTATAGACGGCGTGGCCCATGCCGTAGATGAGGCCCGTGCCGTCGAAGGCCTGCTTGTCGAGGATCTTGCCCAGGTAGGCCGCGACCTCGTCCTCGTCCTCCCAGTTGGAGACATGCGCGCGGATGTCCTCGTGCATAGACACGACCTTGGCATTGGCACCACCGTGGCGCGGGCCCTTGAGCGAGCCGATAGCCGCGGCGTAGGCGGAATACGGGTCGGTGGCCGAAGACGACAGCACGCGGCAAGCGAAGGTGGAGTTGTTGCCGCCGCCGTGCTCGGCATGCAGCATGAGCATAACGTCGAGCAGCATCGCCTCATCGCGGGTGAACGCCATGCCGCCGCGCAGGACCTGTAGGATGGTCTCGGCGGTGGAGAGACCGGGCGTAGGGTGCGGCACGTGAACCTCGGAGCCGCGAAGCTTGGCGACCGAGGCCATGTGTGCGAAGGCGGCGATGCGCGGGAGACGTGCGAGCATGGAAATGGCGACGTCGATTTCGTGCTCGGGCGTGATCACGTCTGGTTCGGCATCGAAGGCGTAGAGCAGCAGCACGGCGCGCTGAAGCACATTCATGATGCTCGACGACACCGTGGTCATGGGGAACTCGCGGACGTATTCGTCGCTCAGGTGCCTAAAAGCACCCAGACGTTCGCAAAAACCGTCAAGCTCTTCCTTGGTGGGCAGAGAGCCCGTAATGAGCAGATAAGCGACCTCTTCGTAGCCGTAGCGATTCTCGGCCTGGGCGTTGTTGACCAGATCCTCGATGCTGTAGCCACGAAGCGTGAGTTTGCCCTGATCGGGCACGACCTTACCGTCGACCTTGTTGTAGCCATGCACATCCGAGATGCGAGTGAGGCCCGCGACCACGCCCGAACCGTCTGCATTGCGCAGGCCGCGCTTGACATTGTGCTCGACAAACAGGTCCTCGTCATAAGGGTCGGTCGGCAGGCCGTGGTAGAGGTTTTCGCTTTCGGGCGAAATCTGACGGCTCGCCTCGTAATCCAGAACCAGGCGGCTCAAGTGGTCATCGAAGCGGTAATAGATTTTCTTGGCGTCGTAGGCCATGCGCGCTCCTCTCCGGGCCGCATCGGGGTGACTTGCATGGGCATGCGCGCGTCAGGCTATCCCCAGCGGCTTGCTCGCTACAGGCGGTACATAAAGTTGAAGACGTCCTCGCGCTGGATGGACACGTTGACGCCCGAAAGCTCGCCGGCCTCGGCCAGCGCCTTCTGCAGCTCGGCGAAGTCGAGCTTGGACTCGGCGGTATCGGCCAGCATGGTCATGGTGAAGATGTCCTCGATAATGGACTGCGTGATGTCGCGGATGTCGACGTTGGCCTCGCCTAGGACACGGGTGACGCCGGCGACGATGCCGGGGCGGTTCTTGCCAAGGACGGTGATGACGATACGGGAGGACGAGATCTCGGCCATGGGAAACCCTTTCGCGTGATTGCGGCGCGCGCGGGGCGCTCCGCTACGGTACAGTGTTCATCATTGTACCTGTCTGGCGCAAAAAAGGCGCGCTCGCTGCGGCGTTACATGCCTGCAACATGAGCGTAAGGGGGAAGGCCGCACGGGGAAGAGCCGTCTGGCGCGTGTCCGGCTCGTGTTGGGTTGATTTCCGATCTCAGCCGAACACATTGAGCGGACAGGCCGTTCCCGCAGTCAGCCGAACGCCTCCGACGGCTGATTCCGAACTGGAAGCGGAGGGCATCCCCGCCCTTCGGTAGGGGATACCGCTCCGCGGCGCATGCCGCGGGCGGCGCCCCTATCGGACCACCGTGACCTCAGTTGGGATGGGCCCAGCACTGCCGCGTACTCGGTGAGCTAGAGCCAACTGTTCGTCTTCACGTCGCGTATGGCGATATTTCGGTCGTCCGGCTCGGTGATGCCGTAGCCGAACGCCTGGAGCGTCTCGATGGACTCCTGGATCCTCTGTTGGAACATGGGACCCGGATCGACCCTCGGCCCGAGGTGCCCGCGCCAAAGGCACGGCGTGGCGCGCAGCATGTTATGGATTTTGGAGATGGGCTCGATGTCGGCGTAGACGTTGAGCGTCGCCATGGCGTCCTTGTGGCCGAGGATCGATTGGAGCGCCTTGATATCGCCGCCTTGGCGGATCCACTGCGTTGCGAACGTGTGGCGAAGGCCGTGGAACGTGATCAGCTCGTCGTTGGTGCCCATGAGGCCGTTGGTCTCCGAGAACGTCTTGAACGCCCTGCGGATATAGCTTGTCGTCGCGAAGGTCGCGCCCGGCTCCGACAGGATGTAGCAGTCCCCGATCTCGACCGCCCCGGTAAGGCCGCGCAAGCGCAGCTTTCCGCAGTCGATCTCGTGGGTCTCCTTCAGGAAGGGGAGTAGGCCGACCGGGTCGATGGGGATACCCCTGGCGTCATGGGTCTTGGTGTCCTTGATGAACGAACCCATTCCCTTCGCGTACGCCACCGAGTGTCTGATCGAGATCAGGCCCGTCTCGAAATCCACATCGCACCACCGAAGGCCGCAGACCTCGCCGATTCGCATCCCCGTGTGCAGGGCGAGTACGACCGCCCTCTAATCCTCGGCGGACCAATCGAATCCGAACTCCTTTCGGGCATCCTCTTCGCTCATGACTTCGAGAAGGTCTCCGGGTTGGCAACGAAGGGCGAGGCATAGCTGCTCGAGTGTGTTGAAGCGAATGCCGCGAATATGCCCTTTTTTAATACGGGACAGGTTCACGGGCGTGGTTCCAATCCTTTCGGCAAGTTCGTTCGAGGAAATCTTTCGCTCGGCCATGATCTTGTCGAGGCGAACAATTACGGGCATGGCGTTTCCTTACGCAATCTCGTCGGAGTCGAGGTACAGCTCTCGGGCGTACAAGAAGAGCTGGGAAAGCATGAACAGGACGATGCCGAGAACCAGAGAGGTCCAATCGAATGATGAAGCGATCTCTTGGGCGCCGACGGCCCCCTCGCCGCCAAACATCGAAACGGAGGTTTTGAGTGAGCCGGCGTAGAGGCTGGTGGCAGCTTGAACAACGAAGAGAATGCCGAGCACCTTCAAGCATGTCGCAGACCCTTTCTTGAAGGGGTCTCCGCTCTTGATCGTCCACACGAGAACGGCGCTGAGGATGGTCGTAGCGATACCGATGACGGCAGGGACCAATGTCGAGATCGCAAGGGCTGGATACGCGGGGGAGTCTGCAATTACAGGGTTGTCGAGCACTTCGATTGCTGGCTTTAAGGAGAACGCCACTTGTGCGATGGCGGTGGCGCAAAGGGTCGCAGAGGCTATCGCACATGCGATGCGGAAGGAATGAAGCCGGGGAGTGCGATTGTCGGAACTCATAATAACCTCCGAAGAATTTAAAAAACTCAGGTTACTTTTTAACAGTTTATGTTAAATTGACTTTGCCGGCAAGTAATAAGGGCCGAGCATTTTGTTCGGCCCCTCTGTTCCGACTGGATGAGGTTAAGGTTGGCGATGAATATGCTCAAAATCTCGAAGGCGATCTTTAGGTCGCTTCTCTCCTCCAGGTCGCTCTGTGTTGTCGTTGTTGCGTTGATGGTTCTTTGTGCTCTGCCCGTCTTCAGGAGCGCGGCTGGCATCGACGGACGGGTCGAATACCTCGAGTCGGGAATAACCCGTGTTGAGCAGGAATTGTCAGCATCCTATGCGGATGCGCTTGTGAATGCGGGGGAGGACGGTGTCTATACCTCTTCATCAAGCATGCCCGCGCTTCTGTACCCTCTTGCCGCGGGACGTCTTATCTTGGCACCGCTCTCTCCCCTACTTCCGTTTCTGCAGATATCGGATGGAGAGTACACCTATTATGACGGATCGAAGGAGTACTTGCTATGGGTCGCAACGGCCGTTGCCGTCTCGTTCCTTGCCGCACGTCTTAACAAACGTGAAAAGCTCATCATCCAGGCACCGATGGGCGAGCTGGGTAGACTTGTTGCATCGAGCGTATGGGCGAGTGTTTTTGCAATGCTTGCCGTCCTCGCCATCAATCTTCCAGGGATAATCGCCGCGCTTGTGAAGAATGGCCCGGGCTCGCCGTTCTATCCGATAGGCTACATTCAATATGCGACTCCGGTTATCAAACCGGCTTGGCTGGTGTTCGCGCAGACGGCCATCTTGCAATTCTTGGTGGCAGCGTTCATCTCGCTTGTCGTTCACCTTGCCGTGAAGATTGCCAATAACCCTACGCTTGGAATCGTGTTCGTATGTGCCCTGATGGGGGTGACGATGGTTCCCGGGTATTACGGAAGATCCATCGCTTTACGTGAGTTCGCCCTGTTGAATCCCCTTACGTATGCGAACACTGAGTTGACCGTCGGCGCCTATAGCCCGTACCCGACAACGCAGATAGTGAATCTGCCTGGACTTTGCTTCGAGCGTGGCGCGATTGCCCTCGTATGCGCAATCGGGATCGAGGTGCTGGCAATTAGCCTGCTTTGCGTTGCTGGAAAGAGCGGCTGCGCGTGCCCGATATCCCCGATTTGTCTTGAGAGAGGTTCCTTCACTGCATCGAGAACGGCAACTCGTTCGAGCGCTTGTGCCTCCGCCGTTGCATACGTAAGAACGATGGGGAAACTGCTCCTGCGTTCTCCTACCCTCGCCGTATGCGCGATTGCAATGTCAACGACGATGCTGGCCCCGGCTCTGGTCGAGATGTTTCCTGACGCTGATAACGTTTCCGCTGTTCGGTATAGGGATGGGGAGCTCCGTTCAATAGATCAGTATCTAGAGCAGAACGCTGCGAATATGGACGTCGAGGGCAAAGCGGCCCTGGAAGACATGCGGGATGCTCTTTCGGGTTTCGTGTACGCGCCTATGCCTGCGGAGGGGTTTCGAAGCCTTGCGACGTACGAGCGCGCTCGAGGTGAGCTGGGCGCGGCAGATGCGACTCTCCTGCAATCGATCGGAATCGAGCCGGAGACTCCTTCTCGTGCGGAGGCGCGCGCCCTTCTGCTTGAGTCGATCGCGAGCTTGCCGGACCCCAAGGTTTACGAGTTAAGTACGAAGATGCCCCCATTAATCCTCCTTTCGTATCTCCAGGCAGCGCTTCCCTCCTTATTTTTGCTGTTGCCCGTGGTTGTCACATCGCTCGCGTGCACCCACCTGCAGTGTCGTTCCCTTCTGGTTCTCCAGATCCCCGCAACAGCGCATGTGCGTTTTCTGACGGCTGTTGCGCTGGCTCTCCTGCTTGGCTTGGTGCTGCTTTTGGTGTCGATGGTTCCCGCTGTCGTTGTGTCCGTGATTAAGAACGGTGCGGGTGGATCGGAGTATCCCGTCGCTCTCATTCGGGCGGGAGCTTCGACAACGTCCATGGTGGGGGAGGCGGTGTTGTGCAGTATTCCGTTGCTGGTCATGGCATACGGCGTGATTTCCGTCGTCGCTGCGTTGACAGCAGCGATTAGCCGCAACCCCGTTGTCACCGGAATGGTTTGCGCGGTTCTCTTGGTGTTGGGTTCGTTGAGCGCTCATGTTGAAAGCGTGGGCATGGGCGTCGCGCTGCTGGCTCCATTCGCCTCGTTTGATCCCGCTTCCCAGGTGGGGACGATTGGGTTCCTTGGGCGAGGGACGAACGCGATGCCTTTTGGAGAGGTCGTCGGCGCATCGGGCGCTCTGCTGGTGGTCTTGGGCGCCGTATCTCCGTTGATGGTGCGCCTGAGTGTTCCAAAGATCGAAAGGGGATGATCTCGATGATTGACCTTCAAACGCTGACGATCTCTTATGGAAAGAAGGTGCTCGTAGATTCGGTGAACGCTGAGTTTGCCCCGGGTACGGTCTACGGTCTCGTCGCTCCGAACGGGCATGGAAAGACGACGTTGCTGCGTGCGATGGCAGGTTTGCCGGGTCCTCGCGTGGACGGGAGCATCGTTCTGGATGAGGTGCAGGGTACGGGTGCGAGAGAGGTCCGTTCTATGATCTTCTATGCACCTGGTGAGGGGACGCTGCTGTATCCCGGATTGCGTGCGGAAGATCACCTCAAGATGGTTTGCGATATGTGGCCGCATGCTCGCGATATCGAAGAGATAGTGGAACAAACGCAGATAGGCGAGTTCGCGAAGATGAGGATCTGCACTCTGAGCCAGGGCATGAAGCAGCAGCTTACCCTGGCGATTGCGTATGCGACGGGCGCGCGGTACCTTCTATTAGATGAGCCCATGAACGCGCTCGACCCCAGCAGGGTGGACTTGCATTCCGAGATTCTCAGGAAGCTGGCCGATTCTGGTACGTGCATCATCATGTCATCCCACATCTTGGATTCGGTCGATAGGCTGTGCGATGAGATTCTGTTTTTGAAGGATGGGAGGCTCATTAGAAGCATTCCGCAAGATGATGCTGCGCCGAAGTCTCCTGGATCCCATTTCGCAAAGCCTGCCGGACGCGCCGAGGGTGCGCTAAGCACGTATCGGCGACTCTACGAAAAGGGCGGGTAGAAATGCAAGTTAAAAATCTATGTGGCCAATGTGATACCGTTGAACCCGCATATCGATACCGCTCAGCCATTCGCCTCGCCCCCGTC
>NZ_QSRV01000025.1:0-34083 GCF_003437235.1 Collinsella sp. TF07-1 | reverse complement strand
AAGCGCACAGGACACGGTGGGTGTAGCTCAGTTGGCTAGAGCGACGGGTTGTGGTCCCGTAGGTCGAGGGTTCGAGTCCCTTTACCCACCCCAGTTCTTGCTTCGTGTTGATATCGGGTCGTTAGCTCAGTTGGTAGAGCAGGGGACTCTTAATCCCAAGGTCCAGGGTTCGACCCCCTGACGGCCCACCACACGATATCTCCTCTAAAGTCCGCCACCACGGACTTTAGCTTTGGGTCGTTAGCTCAGTTGGTAGAGCAGGGGACTCTTAATCCCAAGGTCCAGGGTTCGACCCCCTGACGGCCCACCCAAAGTATGTTAAAGCGACTGGCTTAGGCTGGTCGCTTTTTTGTTGACCTCGCATGGGGTCGAACCCGAAAGGGCACAGCCACTTTCACAGATCGAGTCTACCCTGGGGATCAGTAAAACCGGCGCGTCTGCACGGCGAAGTACGCCTGTGCGAGCGCGATTTCTTGCTTGTTTGAATCTCCGTTCTGGGCGATTAAATAGCATGCATAGCGCGTAAGTTTGTAGTCTTTAACTGCGCGAGCGTCGACACCGGCAGTTACCATTTTCGTGGTGTCACGAAAATGGGAATCAACTGGAGTTTTGTTTGTTTCGCACGAGACTTTTGCCCTCTTAACAACTTCGGCAAAGTTCTCTCATCGAGTGTACCCCATGGGTTCCATTAAATCGCGTGCGAGCCAATACTCAACGCCTTCTTCCACATTGGCGTAGCTATCAAGTTCGACACGCCACTTCTCGATATCTCTACTGTCCATATCTCCTCCTCGCTGGCCTATTGTCTATGCGGGCTTTGCCCGCTCTGTATTCAGAATTAGGATACGCTGCCGTGCGGACACGAATGGGCCCCGTGCCACTTCGAGTTCACGGGGCCCATAGATATCGATTAGTTGTGTTTTGCTTTAGATAGGTGTCCAGTTTAATTCGCTCGATAGTGTGATCCGAGACTTTCGGTTCGCTTGCGCATGGCTTTGACCATTTCCTGTGCTAGTTGAATCTGCGATTGCAGGCGGGCGAGGGCTGCGATTTCGCTGTCATTGGCGTGTGGCTTGCTCAGCGCCGTTGCCTCGTCTTGCAGGCTTTCAAGCTGTTGCAGAGCCTTGGATAGACCTGCTTCGGTTCTGTTGATCATGCAATAGGTACTCATCGTGTGCTTAAGGCTGCGTGTCAGGCGTTCGGCATCTGTTGTGGCAATGCCGTACTGGGGGAGGGCGATATCCGCCTTCGGGGCCACCTCAGGTGCTTTCTGTGCTGCCTGGGCTGCCGATGCGCCCGCGATGCGTCCGAACACGATGCCGTTGGCGCTTGACAAGCCACCAATGCGGTCGGCGCCGTGCATGCCGCCTGTCGCCTCACCGCAAGCGTAGAGGCCCTCAACGCCCGTGTGCGCGGTCTTATCGATCTTGATGCCGCCATTAGCGGCGTGGGCATACATCGCAACGCGCATCTCGTCAGTCGGGGCGATGCCGTGCTCGTCTTGCAGCCAGGTGGCAAAGGTCTGCACAAACTCTGGGACATCCTCGCGGGGGAAGTCGTAGTGGAGTGCCAGGCCTTCGACACCTGCCTGATCGATGACGAGATCGATAGCGCGGGAGGCCAAGCGTGACGTGAAGGGACCATATCCAGAGCGCTGCTCGAGCAGGTCGTCCAGCTTGTTGTCGGCAATATCTACCGGCTGGTCAAAATGTACGTAGCGCCAGGTTTTCTCGTTGAAGACCAAGTTGCGCTTGGGCTCGATGAAGCCGGGCATCATCTGCATGAACTCTATATTAGTAAGTGTTGCGCCGTGCGCCAGCGCGATGGCCTGCGAAGAGCTGAGCACATCGGCGGAAGTGAGGCTGCGCTCGAACAGGCCACCCGTGCCGCCCGCAGCGATGATCGTGGCCTTGGCAGCAAAGGGCACGATTCGATTTTCGGTGAGGTCGTAGAGCACGGTTCCGGTTATTCTGCCGTTCATGTCCTCAACAAGGTCGATAAGCTCATGGCGGGGGAGCAGGCGAATGCCGAGCGACTCGATCCGGGTCGTCAGAGCGTCCTCAAGGGGCTTGCGGGTGAGGCCGCGCCACATGCGCGTCTTGTGGTCAAAGCAGGGGATAAACTGCTTTTGCTGAGCGCTTTCGACGCTTTGCGGACGCTGAAGCTCAACGCCCAAGTCTTGCTCGAGCCATTCAATTGCCTGGGGAATGCCGTGGACGAACGTCTGGACGAGTTCAGGGTCGGCAACGCCGCCACCAACGGTCTGGATGGTATCGATGAGGTCTTGTTCGTCGTCTTCGTTAACGGGTCCGATAAGCCCCAGGCCCCAGGTTCCGGGGAAGAAGCTCGATCCACTCATAGTCTTGCCGGCGCTTGCCACAGCGACGGTTGCGCCCGTGCGTGCCGCTTCGATGGCGGCGCAAAGGCCCGCAATGCCAGATCCAATTACCAGTACATCAGTCGATTCCATCGGATTCCTTTCTCGTCCGGCGCATTGTCGCATGGGTGATCGGCAATGGAGCCGCAAAGACTCGGCAAATCGGTAAAGGGCAAATATGGCAGGTGGGCGTCATGGACGTTCTGACGCTCCGTCTCATCACATCTCGTATTTCGCCCCAACTGATATATCGGCATTAGCTGCCCTGCGACAGCGTAAACAAAAAGAGCCGCCACCTTAAAAGGTAGCGGCTCCAAAGCTCAACTATGTGAGCATCGCGCGGGCGCGACTAGGCCTTGAGGGCCTCCTCGACGGCGACAGCGCAGGCGACGGTGGCACCGACCATGGGGTTATTGCCCATGCCGATGAGACCCATCATGTCGACGTGCGCAGGCACGGAGGAAGAACCGGCGAACTGGGCGTCGGAGTGCATGCGGCCCATGGTGTCGGTCATGCCGTAAGAGGCAGGGCCGGCGCCCATGTTGTCCGGGTGCAGGGTACGGCCAGTGCCGCCACCAGAAGCGACGGAGAAGTACTTCTTGCCAGCCTCGAGGCGCTCCTTCTTGTAGGTGCCAGCGACGGGGTGCTGGAAGCGCGTGGGGTTGGTGGAGTTACCGGTGATCGAGATGTCAACGTTCTCGTGCCACATGATGGCAACGCCCTCGCGGACGTCGTCGGAACCGTAGCAGTTAACGGCAGCGCGGGGACCATCGGAGTAGGGGATGGTCTCGACGACCTTGAGCTCGCCCGTGTAGTAGTCGAACTGGGTCTTCACGTAGGTGAAGCCGTTGATGCGGGCGATGATCTGAGCGGCGTCCTTGCCCAGACCGTTGAGGATAACGCGCAGCGGCTTCTTGCGAGCCTTGTTGGCGTTCAGAGCCAGGCCGATAGCGCCCTCAGCGGCAGCGAAGGACTCGTGGCCAGCCAGGAAGGCGAAGCACTCGGTGTCGTCGGAGAGCAGCATAGCGCCCAGGTTGCCGTGGCCCAGACCGACCTTGCGGTCCTCGGCGACGGAGCCGGGAACGGTGAAGGCCTGGATGCCCTCGCCGATGATGGCGGCAGCCTCAGAAGCGGTCTTGGCGCCACGCTTGACAGCGAGAGCGCAACCGAGGGTGTAGGCCCACTCGGCGTTCTGGAAGGCGATGGACTGGGTGTTGTTGACGATCTCACGCGGGTTGAAGCCCTTGTCGGTGCAGATCTGCAGAGCTTCCTCGAGGGAGGCGATGCCGTTGTCGGCGAGGCACTTGTTGATCTTGTCAGCGCGGCGCTCGTAACCTTCGAACGTAACAGTCATAGTTATTTCCCTCCCTTTCTACTCGTGAACCGGGAACACGCTGGCGACGGAGTGAGTCTCCTCGTCGGTGCGCGGGTCGATGTACTTGGCAGCGTTCTCCCACTGACCATAGTGGCCCATAGCGCCAGCGATGGCCTCCTCGGGGGTCTTGCCGGCCTTGACGGCGTCGGTGAACTTGCCGAGGTTCAGGAACTCGAATGCGATGATCTCGTTCTTGTCGTTGAGAGCCATGCGGGTGACGTAGCCCTGAGCGAGCTCGAGGTAACGAGCGCCCTTGGCCTTGGTGCCGAACATGGTGCCGACCTGAGAGCGAAGGCCCTTGCCGAGGTCGTCGAGGGAGGCGCCCACGGGCAGGCCGCCCTCGGAGAACGCGGTCTGGCTGCGGCCGTAAACGATCTGCAGGAAGATCTCGCGCATAGCAACGTTGATGGCGTCGCAGACGAGGTCGGTGTTGAGGGCCTCGAGGATGGTCTTACCGGGAAGGATCTCGGAAGCCATGGCAGCAGAGTGGGTCATGCCCGAGCAGCCGATGGTCTCAACGAGGGCCTCCTCGATGATGCCGTCCTTGACGTTCAGCGTGAGCTTGCAGGCGCCCTGCTGAGGTGCGCACCAACCCACACCGTGCGTAAGACCGGAGATGTCGGAAATCTCCTTAGCCTGGACCCACTTGCCCTCCTCGGGGATGGGTGCGGGGCCGTGGTATGCACCCTTGGCAACGGGGCACATGTTCTCCACTTCCTGTGAGTACTGCATGCCTCTCCTCTCTATCGTGTTGGCGTCCCGTCTGGGGGTCGTGGCTGGCGATTGCCGGGCGACCCTTCGAAAGGGACATGACATGCAGCCCCTATAATACCGCGAAATGCACGGAATATTCGGCGAACGGCTCAGTTTTCGTAGCGAGAAGTCCGGAAGTTTTAATTGAAACGGTTTAACTATATGTTCTGTGGTCGCGAACTTCCGTAGAGGGGGTTCGTCTTGGGCAAGCTTTTGGTCAGCTCTTGTATGCGTTGCGGGGTCTGACCTGTTGCAACGGTGCCGTTCGCCGCCCGTTTACTGCCTTTGGCCGCGCGAGTGTATTGTTTTGCGTGAATGTTTTGATGGCACGCTTCAATCGTGCTGTATTGGATGGCAAGCAGATCCCGGCGAAGGGAGCGCCATGCAGCGCGTTTGGAGAACGGTTACCGGCTTTTACCATGTTTGTGCCCGCGGTACGGGCAAGCAGCTCATCTTTGAGGGCGATGAAGACCGGTGGGATTTTTTGGAGCTGATGCGCGAGTGCTGCCGCGAGGCGGGCGTGACGGTTATCGCCTGGTGCCTTATGGGCAATCACGTGGATCTGGTACTCTCGGATTATGAGGACACGATGAGCGCGGCGATGCAACGACTGCTTTTGACGTACGCTCGTCGGTTCAATAAACGCACGGGGCGCACGGGCCATCTGTTCCAGAACCGTTTTGACCGGCGCTCGCTCGATACCGACTGGCAGGTGATGGAGGCTATTCGCTCCGTACACGCCGATCCACAGGAGGCGGGCGTTGGCCTAATCGAGCGTTATCCCTGGAGCAGCTTTGCGGAGCATCTGCGCGCTTACGACAGTGATGCGGCAGATGCCACGAGGGGATTTTCCGATCCTTCTTGCATGCTTGAGCTTTTTGGTTCTGCCGAGGCCTTTGCTGCCTATTCGCTTTCGACGCCCGAGGGCGGCGAGCCAACGCTGGGCGATATGAAAGAGACGGAGTGGGAACGCCACGCCTTTGCCGACAAGTTGGCGAAGAGCCTCGGGGTTCCGCTCCGCGGGGTTAAAGCCGCACCGCCGGCGCGGCGCGATACCGTTATTGTTGGATTACACGATGCCGGTTTCACGGTGCGCCAGATTGAGCGCTATACCGGGATTGGCAAAAGTACCGTCTCTCGTATTGTGCGTGCCCGCGCGCGGACGGCGATGCGGACTGGCGGAAACGTGATGTAGGGTCGCCTGTGCACCGCAGATGGGGTCGTCCATACGCCGCAACAAGCGTTCAAAAGCTTGGTGCGGTAACTGCACTTCTTAATATGCATAGAACAATCGCCATCTTGCATAAAATAAGGGCTCAGTCCGGGTTTGCCCGTGCCTACCCCCATCTGCGCCGTGCAAAAAACGGAGTTTTCAGCATCGCGGTACTGCCACTACCGTCGCAATTTTGCAACATACGGGCCCCCGAAACTATTTATGTCTGCCGATGCACTCCCGAAGCTCATGTTTGCGCCCCTGAGACCACGATGCTTGTTCTAAAACGCACTATATATGCGCCTGGAGACGTTGATTAACGCTTTCGATGCGCATACACACAGCTTGGCGTGCTGAATACTCGCAAAAATGCACGCCGCTCCCTATGGGACCCGTCTGCAGCAGGCGCGAAGCGAATCGGAGCCCAGCTGGATGGGGCATGGGACGATGCTAGGCGTGCTCGTGGCCCTGCCGCAGGCCTTTGGTGCTGTGGAAAACGCCCGTGTTCGCGTCTGGCTGTGTGGTAAATGACAGACGGGGTGCCGGACGCGCGGACTTTGTGCGTTCGCGCTCATTAGAAAAAACAGAGCCGCCCGTATCGGGCGGCTCGGCAATCAAAAACCTTGGATTCGGGGCATACGCTACTGGTTTGCTTGCCCCTCGAGCATGCCGTCGAGGGTGCGCCAGGCGAGTTCGGCGCACTTGACGCGGGCGGGCATGTGCGAGATGTCCTGGAGCTGGGCAGCCTCATCCAGGTCTTCCAGGTCCTCATCGGAGAGCTGCTCGCCACGGATCATGGCGAGGAAAAGCGCTGCCAGACGACGTGCCTCCTCGACGGTCTCGCCGGTGATGAGGTCGGCCATGATGTCGGCGCTGGCCTGGCTGATGGCGCAGCCGTGGCCGGTAAAGGAAGCCTCCTCGATCACATCGTTCTCGACGCGCAGCTGCAAGGTGAGCTCGTCGCCGCAGCTGGGGTTGATGCCGTCGTGCTCGTGCGTGGGGGAATCCATCTCATACTTATAGTCGGGGTGTGAGTTGTGCTCCATGAACGTGGTGGAGGTGTAGAGGTTACCCATTGAACGTGCTCCAAACGTGATGCAGGCCGGCGATGAACTTGTCGATATCGGCCTTGTCGTTGTAGAAGGCCACGCTGGCGCGGCAGCAGGCAAGGTTCTCGACGCCCAGCCAGGTGAGCAGCGGCTGCGCGCAGTGATGACCGGCGCGGATGCAAACGCCGTCCATGTCCATAATGCTCGCGACATCGTGCGGGTGGATGCCTCGCACGTTAAAGCTGACGACGCCGTGGTGGTTGTCCCAATAGATGGAGCCGATGATCTGGACAAAGTCGAGCTGCATGAGCTCGCCCATTAGGTAGTGAACGAGTGCCTGCTCGCGGGCCTGGATGTTTTCGTAGCCCACCGTGTTGACCAGGTAATCGAGGGCGGCACCCGTGGCGAAGATACCGGCGGCGTCCTGCGTGCCGGCCTCGAACTTTTCGGGGACGGGCGCCCAGACGGCGCCCTGCTCGGTGACCGAGTCGATCATCTCGCCACCGGTAAGCATGGGCGGCATGGCGTTGAGCAGGCCCATCTTGCCCCACAGCACGCCAATGCCCATGGGGCCCATGGCCTTGTGGGCGCTAAAGGCAAAGAAGTCGGCACCCAGGTCGGTCACATCGACCGGCATGTGCGGCAGCGATTGCGCGCCGTCGACGACCAGATAGCCGCCATACTTGTGCACGAGCTTGCCGAGGTTCTTGACCGGGTTCTCGACGCCTAGCACGTTGGAGACCTGACCCACGGCCAGAATCTTGGTCTTGGGACCCACCTTGGCCAGAACCTCCTCGGTGGTGAGTTGGCCGGTCTTGGTGGGGTAGAGGTAGACGAGCTTGGCGCCGGTCTCGCGGCAGACCTGCTGCCACGGAATCAGGTTGGAGTGGTGCTCCATGATGGTGATGACGACCTCGTCGCCGGGCTCGAGGACCGTGGGCGCAAAGCTCTTGGCGACTAAGTTGAGCGACTCGCTCGTGTTACGGGTGAAGACGACCTCGTTGGCCTGGGAAGCGCCGATGACGTCGGCGATCTGCTGGCGCACCTTCGCGATGGCCTCGGTGGCCTCGACGGACAGCGAGTACAGGCCGCGCAGGGGGTTGGCGTTCATGCGCTGGTAGAAGTCGCGCTCGGCGTCGAGCACGCAGACAGGGCGCTGAGCGGTTGCGGCGCTATCGAGAAACGCGATCTCGGGGTGCTGCTGGAACAGCGGGAACTGCGCCTTGTAGGGGTTGGTCTCGATGTCGACGGTAGGCCAGCCGCGCGAGGCCTCGTCACTGGCGTCGAGTTCCATAGGCTCCGGTGCGGTACAGGTATCGCATTTAACGTGCTCGGTGTCGATCATGCGAGCTCCTCCTCGAAGTTGTCGATCAGGTTGTTGCCCAAGCGGACGACGGCGGCGCGGGTGCGCTCGTCGGTGGCGGAAAGCGCGGCGTCCTCCAGCTTGGCGCGGATGAACAGGTCCTCGGCGGCGTTTTGGTCAAGGCCGCGGCAGGCGAGGTAGAACAGCTGCTCGTCACGGACGTGACCGATGGTGGCGCCGTGGTTGCCGGCGACGTCGTCCTCGTCGCAGAGGATGACTGGAACAGTCTTGTTGTCGACGCCCTTGTTGGCCAGGAGCACCGTCTCGCGCTCGGTGCCGGTTGCACCCTTGCAGCCATGCACGAGGTCGATGGTGCCGCGGTAGACCTTCTTGGACGTGCCGGTCAGCACGCCGTTGGCGTCGATCTCGCACTCGGTCTTGCGACCGCGGTGGCGCAGCTCGTAGTTAAAGTCGCGCACCTGTTCGCGAGCGCCCAGGTAATCGGTGTCGATCGTCACCTTGGCGGTGTCGCCCAACAGGCCGCCGGCAAGGCCGGTGGCGCTGGCACCGGCGCCCAGCACGGTGTGCTGCACGTTGACGCGCGCGCCCTCGTCCAGGAACAGGCCGGTGTCGTCGAGCGCGATCCAGCTGTCGTCGAGCGTCTGCGTGCAGGTCACGTTGACGGTGGCGTACTCGTGGGCGCACACGCGTAGCACGGAACCCACGATGCCCTCGCCGGTAACGGGGGAGTCCAGGGCAATCTGCATGTCGAGCGTTGCCTGCGGACGGGCGACGACATCGATGGCGGCGATGGCCGCAGCCGCGTCGACGCCGCTTATGCGCACGGTAACCGTGGCGTGCTGGTAGGCGGGCACATCGATGACGATGCGTTTGGTGGCATGCTCAGCAAGGTAGGCATAGGCGGCCTCGCCCATGCCGGTCTCGAAGGCCTCGGCGGGGGCGAGCTCTTCCTCGAGCTTAATGGCTCCGGCCTGGTAGACCGAGGTGGCGGGCACGTCGAGCTCGGTTTCGGGCGTGATGCGGGCGCGGTCGGCGGCGTCGCCGGGGGCGGAGGCGCGGCGCTCGGGGAAGCGCTCGGCCATGGCGTCCATGGCGGTGTCGAAGGCGTCGGCGGCGCCGCGGAACCGCTCGTCCAGCCCCTCGACTTCAACGGTCTCGGCGGGTGCGGCGGCAAGCTCGTTTGAAAGCTCGAGCTTGGTCTGGTTCATCTTGAGCCAGCCCCAAGTCCCCGCCGGCATCGCGTTGACCTGCTCGAGCGTGGTAGCAGCGGTGTTGGTTTCCTGTTTCATTATCCGATCGCTCCTTCCATCTCGAGCTTGATCAAGTTGTTCATCTCGACGGCGTACTCAAGCGGCAGCTCCTTGGAGACCGGGTTGGCAAAGCCGTTGACGATCATGGTGCGGGCCTCTTCTTCCGAGATGCCGCGGCTCATCAGGTAGAACACCTTGTCGTCGCCGATGCGGCCGATGGTGGCCTCGTGGCCGATATCGACGTTCTTGGCGCGGACGTCCATGGCGGGGATGGTGTCGGAGCGGCTTTGGTCGTCGAGCATGAGCGACTGGCAGCTCACGGTTGCCTTGGAACCCTCGGCCTTGGGCGTGGCCACGATAGAGCTACGGAAGGTCTGGATGCCGCCGCTCTTGGAGATGCCCTTGGTCTCGACCGTTGCGGACGTCTCGGGCGCGTTGAGCACGACCTTGCAGCCGGTGTCGAGGTTCTGGCCGGCGCCGGCAAAGGTGATGCCGGTAAAGCTCGAGCGGGCGCGGCGGCCGTTGAGCACGCTCATGGGGTAGAGGTAGCCCACGTGGCTGCCGAAGGAGCCGCTGATCCACTCGATGTCGCCGTCCTCGTCCACGCGCGCACGCTTGGTGTTGAGGTTGTACATGTTCTTGGACCAGTTTTCGATGGTCGAGTAGCGCAGGTGCGCACGCTTGCCCACAAAGAGCTCGACAGCGCCGGCATGGAGGTTGGCCACGTTGTACTTGGGCGCGGAGCAGCCCTCGATAAAGTGCAGGTCGGCATCGTCTTCGACGATGATGAGCGTGTGCTCAAACTGGCCGGCACCCTTGGCGTTGAGGCGGAAGTAGCTCTGCAGCGGGAAGTCGAGCTTGGTGCCCTTGGGCACGTAGACAAACGAGCCGCCCGACCATACGGCGCCGTGCAGGGCCGCAAACTTGTGGTCGGTGGGCGGGATGAGCGTCATAAACTTCTCGTGGATGAGCGGTTCCCACTGTGGATCGTGCAGGGCTTCTTCAATACCGGAGTAGACGATGCCCATCTTGGACGCCGTGTCCTGCATGTTGTGGTAGACGAGCTCGGAGTCGTACTGCGCGCCGACGCCTGCCAGGTAGCTGCGCTCGGCCTCTGGGATGCCCAAGCGCTCAAAGGTGTTCTTGATGTCGTCGGGCACCGACTCCCAGTCGTGCTTTTGGTCGGTGTTGGGCTTGACGTAGGTGACGATGTTGTCCATGTCCAGGCCCTCGATGGAGGGGCCCCACGTCGGGTCGGGAAAACGGTCGAAGATCTCGAGGGACTTTAAGCGCAGGTCGAGCATCCACTGCGGCTCGTCCTTTTTGGCGCTGATCTCGCGCACGATGTCGGGCGTGATGCCGGCGTCGAGGCGCTCGAATCCCTCCTCGCCATAGGTGAAGTCGTAGAGGCTGCGGTCGATGTCCGCGACCTCGGTGCGGTTCTTGGTCATTGCGTCGCCCCTTTACGCCTGCTGCCCGGCAGCGGCGGCCTCGGCCTGGGCGCGCTGCTCGGCGGCCTCGCGCTCGAAGGTCTCAAAGCCGTTCTTGTCGATCCAGGGGATGAGCGAGGCGTCGTCCTCGCGCACGATGTGGCCCTTGACCATAACGTGGACACGGTCTACATCCAGGTGCTCCAGGATGCGCGTATTATGCGTGATGATGAGCATGGAACCGTCGCAGCTCTTGCGGTAGGCGTCCATGCCGTGGCTGACGGTGGAAAGCGCGTCGACGTCCAGGCCCGAGTCGGTCTCGTCGAGGATGGCGAGCTTGGGCTGCAGCAACAGGAGCTGGAGCATCTCGACCTTCTTCTTCTCGCCGCCCGAGAAGCCCACGCCTAGCTCGCGGTTGAGGTAGGCGGTATCCATGTTGAGCTCGGCCGCGAGCTCCTTGACGCGACGACGGAATTCCTTGCCCTTCATCTCCAGGCCGGGGCGGCCGGCGATGCTGGCGCGCAAAAAGCTCGACAGCGGCACGCCCGGGATCTCGACCGGGGCCTGGAAGCTCAGGAACAGGCCGGCGCGCGAGCGCTTGTCGGTGGTGAGCTCGGTGATGTCCTGGCCGTCAAAGACGATGCGGCCGTCGTTGACCGTGTAGACGGGGTCGCCCATGACCAGGTGGCCAAGGGTGGACTTGCCGGCGCCGTTGGGTCCCATCAGCACGTGGGTCTCGCCGGCGGCGACGTTGAGGTTGACGTTGTGGAGGATGGTCTTCTCGTCCACGGAGGCGGTCAGACCTTCGATGGAAAGCAGCGGATTTGCGCTCATGCTGTCCCTCTCTGTATATGGTGTACTCATGGGTGTGCGAAACCCTAGGAATCTTCTCGGAATAAAGTTACTATGGGTTCGGCGTTAGTCAAGGGAAAGCCCGACTAATCCACTCGACTTTTCAAATTCTGGGACAAAATAACCTGTTGTGTTTGTCCCACTCACTTAAGATTTGGGACAAACAAACCTGGTTATGTTGTCCCAGATGCGATGGGAGGGTAGGTATGCTCATTTCTTCTAAGGGCCGCTATGCCCTCCGACTGATGATCTATATCGCAGCGCTTGGTGACGCCGAGGGCAAGATCGCCCTGCGCGAGGTCGCCGACCGCGAGCGTATCTCGCAAAAGTATCTGGAACAGCTTGTGCGTCCGCTTATGAAGGCAGGCCTGCTTAAGAGCGTGCGCGGCAAGGGTGGCGGCTACATGATGGCCAAGGACCCGGCCGAGGTGCGTGCTGGCGACATCCTGCGCGCCGTCGAGGGCAGCACGGCTCCGGTGGCGTGCGATGGTATCGACAACAGCTGCGCCCGCAGCGATCTCTGCTCGACCGTCAAATTCTGGCGTGGTCTGGACGACGTGATCGAAAAGTACGTCGACGGCGTGACGTTGGCCGACCTGGCCGCCGTCCCCGAGATCAACTTTGACATTAAGCTGTAGGGCTGCAAATGACATCTCTCGACAAGGTGTATAAGCAAATTGAAGTTTTTGCTCGGGAATGTGACGCCGAGAAGGTTGTGCTGTTTGGTTCCCGCGCTCGAGGTGACAACTTGCCTAAGAGCGATATTGACATCGCCGTAGCAGGTTGCCGGGATTTCGGCCGGTTGTCATATTTGATCGAGGAGCGTCTTGATACTCTTTTAGATGTAGATGTCGTCAATCTCGACGAGTCCTTATCGCGTCAATTGCTCGATGAAATTGCCAGGGATGGTGTGATTCTGTATGAAAAAATATGAGAACTTTGTCAGCGCCTTGGCGAATCTTGAAGATGCGCCCAATCAGGATCTCAACAATGATTTTGTTCAGAGTGGTTTGATTAATAAGTTCAATCTTCAATTTGAACTGAGCTGGAAGCTCCTTAAGCGTCTGCTCGAGTATGAGGGCGCCACGCTTGCCGCGTCGGGGTCTCCTCGTGCCATCTTGAAGGAGTCGTACCGATTCTACGACTTTATTGATGAGGCAGCCTGGCTAGACATGCTCAGAGACCGCAATACGAACGTCCATATCTATGACAACAAGCTCGCTCAAGATTTGATTCAGCGTATCCTGAACGTCTATATCCCCGCTTTCTGTCAGTTGAGAGACGGGCTGATGGGACGCTACGGCGATCTTCTTCTGGTGCCCGACGACCAGTTTGTTTAATTCCTTTAGATTTCGCGGATTTCGCGGAGGGTTGTTGCCGTTTACCGAGGGGTTGTTGTGCAACAACGGGCGAGCTGCAATACTTACTCTTATCTTTGCAAACTGCACTTTAACTACACCAATGCAGGGAGGATCTTATGCAGCCCAAGCATTCTGCTATTGTCGCGGGCCTGACGCTGGCGCTTTCGTTTGGCGCCGTTTCCGCGCCGGCACCCGCCGCTGCCGAGGAGCCCACGCCGGGCGTTGCCTCGAATGCGACCGATATCGATAAGGGTCTCTATACCCAGCAGTCCTTCTCGGGCGTGCTGAGGTCGGTCCAGGGCGTTTCGTTTGTTAACGTGACCACCGAGATGAAGTACTTTACCAAGTACGAGAGCCATGGCAACTATAACCAGGGCTTTTCGTATGGCGACGGCTATAACGCGCTGGGCTATTACCAGTTCGACCGTCGATGGTCGCTCATTCCGTTTATGAAGCAGGCCTACAACTACAACCCCGAAAAATACAGCATGCTCAAGGATGCGATTGATCGCGGCAGCGAGATCTCCAACGCGAGCAATGCCATGTACGAGAACGGCCAGCTCACCGAGCTGGGCCATATCGCGCAAGATGCCTTCCAAGGTGCGTACAACACCGATCCTGTTGAGTTCTCAGCACTTCAAGATGCCTATGCGTACAACTCGTACTATGCGGTGACCGAGGCGTGGCTCAAGAGTGGCTTGGGCATTGATGTTTCGGGCCGCGCCGATTGCGTTAAGGGCATGGTGTGGAGTATCACCAACATGTGCGGCACCGGTGGTTGCAGGGACTTCTTCCGCTGGGCAAACCTTTCTAACAGTATGACCGACCGCGAGTTTGTGACGGCGCTCTCCAACAGCGTGGTCAATAACGTGGCGACCAAGTATTCGAGCCAGCCCCAGTATCATGAGGGCTGGAAGAATCGTTATAAGAATGAGCTGAAGGACTGCTTGGTTTATATCGCTGAGGACGAGGCTGCCGCCGCGACGCCCGTGCAGCCCGAGCCCTCGCCGGCGCCCTCGCCGACGCCTGATTCGAATGACGACTCGAGTGACGATGCCAATGATGACAGGATGGATGCGCCCTCGACCGATGCTGACGGTAATGGCTCTGCTGGTGGCACTACCAACGACGGCTCTACCTCGAACGGCTCCGATTCGAACGGCTCTGCTGCGGGCGATTCGTCTTCAAGCTCTGCCGGCAATACGGACAGCGCCGCTTCTGGTTCGACCGACGCTGACACCTCTAACTCATCCACCGGCTCGAGCGATTCGTCCGCTGACACCGGCTCTAACAAAGGCTCTGGCTCTGCCGCAACCCCTGATTCCGATGTTTCCAAGGACAACCCGAATAAGGCACCGGACGCTCCCGTTGCTTCGCCGGACAAGAAGCCTTCTTTCTCCGTGCAGCTTGGTTCTACGCTGGGCTCTTCGCTGATGGCTGGTGTCAATAACGGCTCGACCCAGAACAAGGACAACTCTGATCAGGTTTCCACGGAAAAGACCGAGTCCGATAAGGGTTCTAGCTCTGATGAGAAGGGCGACAAGTCCGCTCAGGAGAAGGACGATGGCAAGAAGTCTGAATCTGAGGCGAAGGACGAGAACAAGGACAAGACCGAGGACGGAAAGCAGCAGGGCGAGGACAGCGGTAAGGGCAGCACCGACAACCAGGTCCAGGAGCAAAATGACTCCAAAACGGTGACCACCACGACCACGACGACTACAACTACCAAGTCCTCGGGCGGTAACATGCCCAAGACGGGCGATCAGATTGTGATGGCGAGCCTTGCCAGTGCAAGCTTGGCCACGCTGGGTGCCACGTCTATCGTAAGTGGTAAGCATAAGCTCGATCAGCAGAAGAAAACTTCTGGGGAGGACGGTTCGGAGGAGTAATCTTCCAGATCGTTTTCTATAAGAGTTTGGGACGGGGTCCAGTGCGGCGGCATCGGACCCCGTTTTTGTTGTGCAACGATTTGTTATGCCCCCTCGGGGGCATGTTGCTACCGTTGCCCGAAACGTTTACATGTCGATATTGTTGCGCTCTACCCGCTCGTTACAATGGGCATCGTGCTGCGTTAGAGGGAGAACTTACGGTGTCTGAACAGGCGAATTATGGTGTTGCTCATGCGTTTGGTGCACGGTTGCTCAATCATGCGGGTAACGCAGCTCTGCCGGTTGATGTACACGACTTTTCTGATGCAATCAATTGGTGTTTACTCGTCGATAAGACTATGTTTATTGCCGATATATTGGACAGCGAAGCACCTGTTGCGCTTTGTTGTCGGCCCAAGGGTTTTGGCAAGAGCATGAATCTATCGATGCTCAAATGCTATTTGGAACGATCTGATCACCGACGGCCGGATCGAAGCCCGTTCGTCGGCACCCAGATTTGGCAGGCGGGCGGTGGTCGCTTTCGTGATGAGTACGCGTGCTATCCCGTCATCTTGCTCGATTTTTCTGCTGCCGCTGCGAGGCGCGACGCCGATGCTGCGGCGGCTATTCGCAGCGCTGTCGCGAACGAGTGCGCCCGATTGCTGCCGCTGCTTGCCGCGCCTGATCTGTCAAGACGTGAGGTTCGTCTTATCGAGAGGGCGGCGCGTGGGGTGGCCAGCGATAGGGAGATCGATGCGGCGCTTGGCGTGCTTATTAAGCTGCTCCAGACAGCTTTCGATGAGCAGGTTGTTCTTCTGATAGACGACTACGACGTGGTGTGTCCAAATGGTTTGGACGCTAAGGACGACGGTGGCGTGGATTTCCTAGAGTCGCTCAGCCGGATGTTGTTTGACACCATTGCCGATGCCGGCGACTCGTTGCGATTGACGTGTCTGATGGGCGAGCGCCCCGGTCATGCCGAGTTTGCGTTGTCCCAACGTGGGGTTTCCTATCGGTCGGCGACAGCGTTGTCGAGTTGGTGTGATCGATGGTTCGGTTTTTCGGACGACGAAGTCCAAGTGCTGTTGGATTGCATCGGTCGCAACGGCTGTCTGGATGACGCGCGTGAGTGGCTCGAGGGCTATCTGTTTGGTGGTTTTTATTGCTCGAGCCCGGAGCGCGTGGTGGACTACGCACAGCGCGATTGCGTCGCGCCCGTTCGGGCGGATCTGTATGGTTACGCCGACCGTCTGAGCGCATGCGTCGGTGACTGGAATCTCATGCGCCTGTCCGCATTGTTCGATTTGGTTGAGCCGCATGGGTTTATTGAGGCGCCAGTGCATGTGCATGCCGAGGAGGTCGATGCCGCCAAGCCCGAAGATATCTGGACTGCGCTGTATCTGTCTGGATTTCTTACGACGGACATGACAGGGCATTCGGAGGACGGCGCGTGCCTTCGTTCCCTGCGCCTGCCTAACAACGAAGTGCGTCAGGCGCTCCGTCTTGTAATTCTGGAATGGTTTGAGTGCGCCGTTGAGGACGTTGGAGTTATCGACTCGTTCCATGACGGGTTGTGTCGAGGAGACGAGGACGCTGTAAAGCAAGCTTTGAGCTGTGCTATCGGCGATCTGGGCATCGATGTGGACAAATCAGATATGCCGACAGCCTATCATCTGGCGCTGCAGGGGCTTTGCTTTGGACTGTCCGGCTATTGCAATCCCAGCTCCAAGCGAAGTGGCGTCTCGGATCGCTGGGATATCCAGGTGATTCCCACCGGTCGGGTGTTTGACGTGGCCGACACGCTCGGCATGCTCGATGAGCGACCGCTCATTACGATCAACATGTTGTATGACCCTGGCGTCGATGCCCTGGGCCTGGAACTGTTAGCGGTTCAGGCGCTGCTCGACATAGAGCGCGACGGCATCGATGATATCCGCGTGCCGCGCCCCGCCGTCGGGCGCATGCGTTGGGGCTTTGGTTTTGACGGTCAGCGTGTGTCCGTGGTGTGTCAACGACTGTAGCGGCGGGCGAAAGCCCTTTACTACTCGGCGTCCTTCAGGGGCGGCATGGGCTTCCAGTTGGGATCCTTAACGATCTTGCGTGCGTCCTTCATGCCACGGCGCAGCGCCGGAATACCGGTCTTAAAGCATTTGTCGACTGCTGCCAGACGAATGAACTCCTTGCAGAAGGTCGCGGCATTGCCCAGACGGAACAGCACGGGGTGGTAGTCGCCGTAGATCTGCATGTAGCGTGCCAGATAACCGCGGTTGCGCATGATGTAGTAGCGGTTGGTGTCGCTCGTGGAGTTGAGCTGGCGCTTGCCGGCGATATCCCAGTTAGAGACGGCGCGGGCGCGCTTGAGCACCACGTCGGCAACCACGGCGGCGGGGAAGTGCTGGCTGGCCACGTAGCCGTAGCAGGCATCGTCGCCGTAGATAAAGAAGCGCGCGTCGGGCAGGCCAATCTTGTCGACCACGCGGCGCGAGAACATGCCGCCCTCAAAGCACAGTTGGTTCATGGTGCGGTAGCCCTCGGGTTCCAAATCCCACTTGGCGATGGGGTTAGGGATGCCGAGCGAAAGGATGAGCTGGTACTGCCAAAAGAAGGCGCCGCCGTCAAAGTCCAGGCGCGAACCCTGAATGACGTCGTAACGGTCGGTCCACTTGGCCAAGCGCTCGATGCCTTCGGGGATGACGAGCACATCGTCGTCCATGACCCAGAACCACTGGGCCCCCAAGTCGTAGGCGCATTTAGTGCCGGCGGAGAAGCCGCCCGCACCGCCGCCGTTTTCGAGCTGCGGGGCGTAGATGACGCGGCCGGTGTCGCCCTGCGCGTCGGGCTGCTCGGTGTCGATACCCCACAGGTTGGCCAGACGCTCGTTGAATGCGGCGCACATGGCCTCGGTCTCGCGCGAATTCTCGTTATCGACAATCACGATGCGCCAGGGCGTTGCCGTGAGATCGGTCATGGAGTCGAACAAGTTGGCCAGGAGTTCCTGGCGCTTGTACGTAACGACGACAATGGCGAGCTTATCGATGGGAGCGGGAAGGGTTGAAGTCATGGGGCAATATATCCTTTCACGCGCGGCGGGCGAGCGCTGCGCGGAAGCTATCGAATACGTCCTTGGGACTGTCCTATTGTAAAGGCTCGCCGCACCTTGACGGCAAGCTTTGAATAAAACGCAGGAACCTGCCACGGGTGTAGCGGCTTTGACGTCTGACGGCAGCGTGTCTATTGCCGCTTGAGCTTGCGAACGATAAGGCTTCTAGCTGCATCGATGATGAGGAGCGCCAGAGCAAAGACGATGCTAATGACGGTACCCGTGATGATACATATAGCTGCCGGGCTGTTTTGGCTGACCAGCATGTTTGCGAGCAACGTATTGAAGACGGGACGTCACAGGCTACTGGTGAGCGACTGCATCACATAGAAACCGAGCGTGGCGGTCGATAAGGTGACGATGACACCCGCAGTCCGCGGATTGCCTGAGGCACTGCGTCGGGTTGCCGAAAAGAGCAAGGAGGCGGCAGCGAGGGCAAACGAGATCAGCGAGGTCGACTTGTAGGAGAGGACTGCCATCGCCGTGAGGTTGCCGGTGAAGGAGAGTGCTCCTTCCAGGATGGTGGCGAGCGCCAAAATCGCAGCGAGCGACCGCATGCCCAAGGCGCCCGCCCTGTCCGAATCCATGACATCGGTAACGTCGCGGAGCAGACCGCCGATCAAAAACGCGATTACGTACGTGGCAGCGCTCATGAGCTTCTGGAGCCAAGAAAACTCGCCGGCGCTTGTCGTACTCATGGCGGCTATATACCCGTTAACAACAAATGCGAGGATGCCAACGGCGATGACCGTCGTCGTGTAGCTCTTCTGGGAGAGTCGACTCTTAGCCAGTCCAAACCATGGCGCCATGAAGACCGTGGCGGCATAGACCCAGATAAACTCAAGGCCTAGCGTGTACCAGTAGTGCGTGTTGAGGGTAACATCGGGAATGGGGGAGACGACCGTGGACCACGCGAGCGCCACGAGGCAATAAAACGTAGTGGGCATAACGACCTTGCCCAGGCGCTGCGTCGTCCGTTGCATTTGCGACTTCCACGTTGCTCCACCGTCCCAAGCACGCGCGGCAGAAGCGATGAGAAAATAGCCCGAGATCATAAAGAAGACCTCGTTGGCCCAGCAGCCCAGCAGGTTAATAAAACCGAGCACGCCGGAATAGGGGAAGGCGGCAAGCGGCGCGTATTCCGGCAAGCCGACACAGGTTGCCTGGAAGGTCCACTGAAAGGTGTGGAACACCGCGATACCGGCGACTGCGACCAGGCGCAAGGCCTCGATGGATATGTTGCGTGCGGCTTTGGGCTGCATGACGTCCTTTCGTATCGGTTTGCCTCTGCGAGCTCCATAGATTATATAAACGCCCGCTGGCGCGCTGACCCTTTGATACCATGAAACGACAGGTATTTCCTAAGGAGCACATTTGTCTACTAACGCCTCTGGCAGCCCTGTTCTGTCGCTGCTTATTCCCATTTACAATGTTCAGCGCTACCTGCGCGAGTGCCTCGATTCCGCCCTGGCGCAGACGCTCAAGGACATCGAGATCATCTGTATCAACGACGGGTCGACCGACAACTCGCCGGCGATTATCCGCGAGTATATGGAGCGCGATGGGCGCGTCAAGATGATCGACAAGGCCAACAGCGGCTACGGCGACTCGATGAACCACGGCCTGGAGATGGCGCGTGGCAAGTACGTTGGCATCTTGGAGTCCGATGACTTTATGGCGCCCGATGCACTCGAAATGCTTGTCTCGGCCGCCGATAGCAATAATGCCGACTTTGCGAAGGCGAACTTTGATTTCTACTGGTCTAAGCCCGAGGAGCGCCGTTCGCTGCACGAGATGTTTAAGGCCAAGGACTGTGGCAAGCCGGTGCACCCGAGCGATACGACGCAGTTCTTTAAGCAAAAGCCGTCGATTTGGTCGGCCGTGTACCGTCGCGATTTTCTTGAGCGCAACGGCATTACGTTCCTGCCGACTCCGGGGGCATCCTTTCAGGACACGTCATTCGCCTTTAAGGTGATCGCGTGCGCCGATAAGGCTGTTTACCTGCATGATGCCGTGTTGTCGTATCGCCAGGACAACGAGAATTCCTCGGTCAATTCTTCGGCTAAGGTCTTTTGCGTCAATACCGAGTATGCCGAGATTGAGCGTTGGATTCGAGAGGATTATGCCCGCGACCACGCAAGTGATGACGTCGCGCGCATGCTCAAGTTCAATCAGCTCATTAAGTACGATTCGTACATGTGGAACTACGTGCGCCTGGCGCCTAAGTTCTATAAGGAGTTCCTGGTTCAGATGGCCAAGGAGTTCCAAGCGGCCTTGGACGCCGGGGACTTTTCGCTTGACGACCTCAAGCCGTGGAAGCGCGCAAATCTCGCTGCCATCCTCAAAGATCCCGAGGGCTGGGTTGACGAGCATCCGAGTTTTGCGACGGATGGTGCCTTGGGGCGTGCTAAGTATTACGCCTCGGTTGGAGGCCCAGGCGTGGTCGCTGCCTTCCTCATCGAATCGCTGAGGGGGTAGGTCGACATGGGAGAGGCCTCGTGTCCTAAAGCTACCATTGTCGTCCCCGTTTACAACTCTGCACGCTCCATTCAGCGATGCCTCGATTCGCTGTTGGCCCAGTCCGAGCGCTCGATTCAGGTTGTCTGCGTCAACGACGGTTCGACTGATGATTCGTTGAACGTGTTGCGCCAGATCGCGCAGGCCGACGATCGCGTACTGGTGATTGACCAGGAAAACGCGGGCGTCTCGTGTGCTCGAAATGCCGGTATCGATGTCGCCGAGGGCGAGACCGTCTTTTTTGTGGACGCCGACGATTACATCGATGCCCGGACGGTCGAGCACGTGCTGCATTCCATGGAGTCTGCAGATGCCGAGGCCGCCGTTTTTGGCGGCGTCTGTGAACCTGCCGATGCTGCCCCCAAGCGCGTCCAGCAACTCATGAGCCCCAAAGCTGGTACCTTCGGCGCCCGTGATCCCCAACTGCTGTTCCATTCGAATGCGCAGCCCTATGCCTGCCGTGCGGCTTTTTCGTGCGAGCTGCTCAATCGCGAAGGCATTCGCTTCGCCCCCGGTTTGGCTTTGGGCGAGGACGTCGTCTTCCAATTTGCGGCTTATGCGCTTGCCCGTAAGACCGTCGTCATGCCGGACAAGTTCTACCACTACGTGATGGAGAGCGAATCGGCGACGCACGAGTTCAACAGTGCCGAGGCTCGTGCCAAAAAGCTTGACGCCCACATGAGGATGCTCGAGGAGGTCTTGGAGGGCTGGGCGGTCTACGGTCTTTTGGACCTGTGTCCCGGCGAGCTGATAACTTGGTTTTTGGACCTAATTGTGTTCGACCTGGCGCGCTTGGATGCCGATGACTTCCATCGCGTGGCGGCTCGCGTCAACATGGACCTCGCGACGTTTTTGGGAACGGACTGGGCAGATATGCCTGCCAAGGGCGCTGTTTGCCGTGTTGCCCACAAGTTCGTTGCGACGACCTCGGGCGTTTCGATGGCAGACGCCACGCTGTTCTATCTTTCGACTCGCGGTCTCAAAGCCTGCCTGGAGCGCTTTCTCTAATTCCAAGCGCTGCCGCCCGCCGCAACTCGGCTGCTAAAATAACCCTGTTACACGCTATTCAACAGGAGGTTCTCTTGCAGAGCTCTGATACCCCTAAAGTTTCGCTGCTTGTCCCCATTTGCAATGTCGAGCGCTATCTGCGCGAGTGCCTCGATTCCGCCGTGGCGCAGACGCTCAAGGACATCGAGATCCTCTGCATTAACGACGGGTCGACCGACAACTCGCCGGCGATTATCCGCGAGTATATGGAGCGCGACCCCCGTGTAAAGATGATCGATAAAGCCAACAGCGGCTACGGCGACTCGATGAACCGCGGCCTGGAGATGGCTCGCGGCGAGTACGTGGGCATCCTTGAGTCCGACGACTTTATGTTTGAGGACTCGCTCCAAAAGCTGGTCGCCAAGGCCGATGCTGAACATGCCGATGTGGTAAAGGGCGACTTTTACCTGTATTGGTCCACGCCCAGCGAACGCCGTGAGCTGTTTGGGATCTTCGACGAGCATATGACGGGCGCCGCTTATCGCCCCGTCGATCGCCCGGGCATTTTCTACCGCAAACCTTCCATTTGGTCGGCTATCTATCGGCGCGAGTTCCTCAACGACAATCAGATTCGGTTCCTTCCCACGCCGGGTGCTTCGTATCAGGATGCGGGTTTTAACTTTAAGGTCTGGGCATGCGCCGAGCGTGCCGCGTTTATTGCGGACCCCATTTTGTGCTATCGCCAAGACAACGAGAAGAGCTCAGTTAATTCGCCCAACAAGGTGTTTTGCGTGTGCGACGAATATGCTGAGATGCAACGTTTTTTGGACGAGCGTCCCGAGCTCAAGGCTCAGCTTCAGGGCATTTTAATGCGCATGAAGGTCGATACGTACCGTTGGAATGATGAGCGCCTGGTCGATGAGTTGCGCGAGCAGTTTTGGGAGAAGGCCTCTCCCGAGCTCAAGTCCGATTGGGATGCCGGTCGCTTTGACCTGTCGCTGTTCGATCCGCGTGGCGAGACCGACTTGCGCCTGATGGTCAAGTCGCCCCGCGCCTATATCGATTCGCGCTTTGGCTTTAAAAAGCCGGGCAAGATCAATACGTTTAAGCACTACTTTAAGATTGGCGGGCTGCCGCTGGTCTGGCGCGTGCTGACGTATCAGCGCACCTACGGTGATAATCCGCACCCCGATGACGTTCCGGTCGCACAGTAGGAGCACTTGACTATGGCTACCCCCAAGATTTCCGTTGTCGTTCCCATCTATAACGTGGAGGAGTGCCTGGCCTGGTGCCTGGACTCCCTGCTTGCGCAGGACATGCCCGATTGGGAAGGCGTGCTGGTCAACGACGGCTCGCCGGACGGCTCGCGCGATATTGCGGCTACCTATTGCGAAAAGGACGCGCGCTTTACGCTGGTCGATAAGGAGAACGGCGGCCTGTCGAGTGCGCGTAATGCAGGCATCGCCGCGTCCACGGCGTCCATCGTTGCGTTCTTGGATTCCGATGACCGGTTTACGCCCGATGCATGCCGCGTGATCGTCGATGCCTTTGAGCGCGAGGACTGCGACGTTTTGACGTTTGGAGCGAACCCGTATCCGCTGGAAGCGGGGTATCCGTGGCTTAACTATGTGCTGAGTCCGCACGATGTGTCGTTTGAAGGCTATAGCTCTGACCTACTGTTTAAGGAAGCGTCTCGCCCCTTTGCATGGCGCACCGCTTGTAAGCGCGCTTTTTTGCTGGCCAACGGGATTGTGTTCGATGAAACCGTTAAATATGGCGAGGACCAGGTTTTCGATTTTGCCGTGTACGGTCGCTCGCGCAAGACTGCGCTTATCTCGAACAAGCTGTACGACTATCGCGTGGCACGCAAAGGCTCGCTCATGGACACCATGCGCTATGACGACGAGACACGTTTGCTGGAGCACGTGAAGATTTACTCAGCGGTGCTGGCCGATTGGCGCCGTGATGGGCTCGATGCCCAGCATGCCGATGACCTGGCATACTTCCTGTGTGATCTGGTACTGTACGATGCGCTCAGGCTGCTGAGCTCGGGCTGCGGCAAGGTGTTCGCTGCCGTTGCCGCGGCGCTTGACGGTTCTGCCGTGGGCGGCGATGCTGCGCTCGCACAATGCGCTCCTTCTGTTGCCGCTATGGTGCGCGCGGCGCTTGCCAGCAAGGCCCCCAATGCCCGTGCATGCAAAAAGCTCATGTTCGATTACGACGTCTTGAGGTTTGGGCGCCTGGGTGCCTGCAAGCGCATGGCAGCGAACGCCCTGGGAAAGCGAGAAGTGTAGATGAGTATCAAGCGTTTGGCACTTTGCCGCAGTCAGGGCCGTCTGTTTGTACTGCTTCGTTTTGGCGGTCAGGATGTCGCCGCGCTTATTGAGCGGGAGGCTTCTCAAGCGTTTGCCTATGCGACGACGAGCGGTTCTTGTGTGCCGTCGCTGGTGCTCCCGGTCGATCATGGCCGTGTGTTGGCGCTTTGCCCTTCCGTTTCCGATTACGAGCGCGAGCTCGCCGTCTTGGTGCTTCCCTTTTTGGACGGCTCTACGATTGACGTCACATTTGCATCCGGTGGCCAAAGGCTGGGCTCCATTCGCCTCGATAGCCGCGTGGCCAAGCTGGAATCCAAGATTAACTACAAAGCAAAGCCTGCGCTGTGTGCGCTTATCCGCGATGCGCAGCGTGGCGAACACTGCGGCCTCTACGAGATTGATGCCATTCGCTATTTGCCGGCAGACGCCGGCGCGGTGTGGCGCTATGAGGTTACCTGGGCGGGAGACCCCCAGTGCGCACCTGAGCTCCTGATCTTCGATACGCATATGAACGCCATCGATGCCACCGTGCATGTGTTTGAATCGCAGTTCGATGTGCCGCAGCGCAACGGTTGCCGTGTCAATAAAACGTATCTGAGCGTAGAGATGCCTCAGGATATACGGGATTTTGTCGCGATTGCGAGCGATCCCACAGAGCGGATCCAGAGCGGTTTTTGCGCCATGGATGGTCGCCTGTACAACGGCATGGTCGACGACAGCTGGAACCGTATGAAGGACGCGCGTGCAGACGGCGCAGCTTATCGACGTTGGTTTGAGCAGCATCGCGCAAAGCCGGGCGATTTGGCGTGCCAGCGTGTCGCTTCGGCGGCCTTTGCCTATAGGCCGCTCGTGAGCATTGTGGTGCCGTGCTACAAGACCGATCGGGTCTACCTGCGCGAGCTGTTGGACTCGGTGCTAGCCCAGAGCTATGACAACTGGGAACTGCTTCTTATGGATGCCTCGCCTGAATGGGATGCGGTGGCCGACCTTGCGGCGGACGTCAATGACGAGCGCGTTCGCCGCATCGAATTGTCCGGCAACGGCGGCATTGTGGTCAACACCAACGCGGGTATTGAGCAAGCGATGGGCGACTACATCGCGTTCTTGGACCACGATGACATTCTGGAGCCGGACGCGTTGTTCCACTATGTTGCCGCGCTGAACAATGCTGCCGAGGGCGAGCGTCCCCAGGTCCTGTTCTGCGACGAGGACATGTTTCAGAAAACGGGGGAGTGGGGCCAGCCGGTCTTTAAGACCAAGCTCAATGTAGACTTGCTCTATAGCCATAACTGCGTGACGCATTTCCTGATGGTGGAGAAGGCGCTTATCGATCGTATCGGCACGTCCCCAGAAGACGTTGCGGGTGCCCAGGACTACGACCTGACGCTCCGCTGCCTTGCGGCGGGCGCGCGGTTTGAACATGTTGCGCACGTGCTGTATCACTGGCGCGTTCATCCGGGGTCGACCGCCGATGGCTCTGCCGATAGCAAGCCGTATGCTATTGAAGCCGGTCGTCTTGCGCTGCAGCGCCACTTTAACGCGCTGGGCATTTGCGGAACGGTCGAGGAGACCGAGACGCCGTTTGTCTACCGCATGCGCTTTGCGCTGCCGGAGCCTGCGCCGCTGGTGAGCATTGTGATTCCCACCAAGGATCACATTGAGACGCTTGACGCCTGTGTGATGTCGATCGCCCAGAAGGCCACGTATACCAATTACGAGATCGTCTTGGTGGAGAACAACAGCGAAGCCCCGGAGACGTTTGCGTATTACGAAACCCTGTCAGAGCGCGTGGCTGCAGCATCCGAAGGCAAGGGCATCGCGCGCGTTGCGTACTGGCCGGGTGAGTTCAATTACTCCCAGATCATTAACTTTGGCGTGGAGCATGCCAAGGGTGATTACCTTCTGTTGCTGAACAATGATACTGAGGTCATAAGCCCCGACTTTATCGAAGAGATGATGGGCTATCTGCAGCGTCCCGATGCGGGCGTGGTGGGCGCCAAACTCTACTTTGCCGACCATCTGGTGCAACACGCTGGCATATTGGTTGGTGTGCGTGGCGCACTTGCCCATGCCAACCAGGATTTCTCGGCAAAGCGCGAGGGCTATCTTGCCCGCGCCGTACGTCCGGGTAACTTTAGCGCCGTAACAGGTGCCTGTCAGATGGTGCGACGCGACGTATTTGAGCAGGTCGGCGGCTACAACGAGGAATTTGCCGTCGGTTTTAACGACGCTGACTTTTGCCTGCGCGTGCGGGAAGCTGGCTACCGCACCATCTTTACGCCCTATGCCGAGCTGTACCACTACGAGTTCACCTCGCGCGGCAGGGAAGAGGCCAACGAGGAAAAGATGTGTCGCTGGAAGCGCGAGCAAGCACTGTTCATGCAACGCTGGCCTGAGTTTTTCTTGACGGGCGATCCGTGGCTGGGACCGAACCTATCCGATGAGAGTGAGTACTTCTCGCTTTAGACAATGGTTTTACTGCTGCCGAGAGCCGCTAAGGCCACTAAGGGCTATGCCTATCTGGTGCAGCTGGTCGGTTACTCCATTTGGCAGCGCGCCAACTTGCATCGTGTCAAAAGTACCATTGTGAGCGAGCGCGATGTTACCGAAGGCATTGCGCTGGCAGAGGCTCGTTTTCACGATGTTGTTCACGAGCCCGCGATTTCTGGACTTGGACTCAACGATATCAAATATCTTTTGGCCATGTGCGAGGATAAGCAGCAGTCCAAATCATCTGAGATTGCTAAACGTATGGGTAAAAAGACCAATGAGGTCAGCTCTATTAGGGCTAAGCTGCTACAAAGAGAGGTTATTCAGGCTCCACAGAGGGGCTACGTGCAGTTTGCCGTGCCGGACCTAGATATCTATCTGCGAGAGAATGCCGCGGAGATTCTCGAGCGGTTCTAAATCAAGGCATGAATAGCCGCCGGTTAACTGCCTTTTTCGACTTGGCTCGCGTCCCCCCCCCGCGCGCGAGGACGTGCCCAAAGCGGCAATACTGATTGATTACGGAAGGGCATCTCAGGGTGCAATCGATATACTATTTGTCCAAATGAAAGGAAACCCATGCAGCTATCTGAGCAGCTTCTGCACACGACGATTCGCATCGAAGCTTCGTTGGCCTCGGGAGGTTGCTCAGTTGGAACGGGTTTCTTTTTCAAGTTCTGCGACGACGGAAAGACCTATGTGCCGGCAATCGTGACCAACAGGCACGTGGTCGAGGGCGCGTACGAGTATCGCGTCATCTTTTCGAGATCTGACGAGAACGGAAACCTGCTCAATATAAACGAGCAACTTACCATGCGGGGCTCCGAGAGCGACTGGATCGCACACCCTGACGAAAGTGTTGACCTGTGCGTCTTACCCATCGGTCCCGCACTGAATGGTTTTATCCGGGCGGGGAAGCATCTGCTTACCATACCGCTCAGCTTGGAGCTTCTGCCGACGGATAAGCAGATTCAAGACATGGGCTGTATGGACGAGGTGACCATGGTCGGATACCCCAACGGCATTTGGGATGAGGCCAACAACCTGCCGATCGTCCGTCGGGGTATCACGGCGACGCCCTATAGGTACGACTATCAGGGGCAGAAAGAGTTCCTGGTTGACATGGCGTGCTACCCGGGATCGAGCGGTTCCCCGGTCTTTCTCTACAACGAGGGTACTTATTTGGAGAACGATGCTGTGGTCATGGGCAAGAGGCTCTATCTACTTGGCATCCTTCGGGCTGTGCCCATCAGAACTCTTCTCGGAGACATCACCGTATCCACGATTGCCCACGTGAGCGTTCAGGACATGTTGAATCTCGGCATCGTCATCAAATCCGAGCGTCTGAGGGACTTCGATCCCATCGTGAGGGAACGCTTGAGCGTTTCTGGAAATTAGTATTTATTTGGCTCGCCCGCTCTGATGCCGCCCCCGCACAGCTGGTCGGCCTCGGCGTCCATCACCGCGTTCACGACCTGCTCGGCGAGGCGCCTGAGCAGCTCCTGCATGTCGATGGCGCCGTCGTCGAAACGGGGCATGGCGAGCATGTCCGGCGTCGGGTCTGATAAGATTTCCATAGCGGTCCTCGTCCTTTCCTAGAACCTGTTGTTGTGGTGATTTCAGATTCTAGGACGAGGGCCGCTCTTCGTTAAGCGGCCGCTGGGGCGTCACCCTTACACCAACATTTTCGACGCGATCGGCCGCTTCGTGGACTTCGTGCGCGACGTGTGTGCTGAGGATGCTCTGGAAGAGAATCTCCGTTTTGTGTCTGATGCCCTGGACGGTAAGTGCACGCCGCGTGAGATTATTCGCAACTACTTCCTCAAAGATTTCTACAAGGATCACTGCTCAACCTACCAGAAGCGCCCCATCTACTGGATGCTTGATTTCGGTAAGAAAAACGGCTTCAAGTGCCTTATTTACATGCATCGCTACCAGCCAGACCTGCTGGTCCGCGTACGCACTAATTATGTCCATGAACAGCAAGAACGGTACCGCACGCAGCTCGCTCACCTAGAGGAAGCCGTGGCACAAGTTGATATCTCGCAACGCGTAAAGTTGAACAAGCAGATCAAGAAGCTCAACGATCAGCTCGCTGAGACTATAACCTTTGGGGAGAAGATTCACCATTTAGCAGAACAAATGATTGCGATCGGACTGAGGGATAAGCGTGATCGATTTCGGCATCTTTACCATTGACGGGGTGAAGAGGTTCTTGTTCGACGCCCTGCGCATCGATGGGTGCGAGTTCGGAGATATGCAGCTGCGTTTTCGCAGCGACGAGGTTGGGACGTACGCCGATGTCCGGGAGAGGCTGGGGGAGTCCCTCGCCCCCGACGACCTGCTGCTGCACCTCAGGCACGTCACGGCCAACACGGATGGCTGCGCGTCCATTCGCGAGAGCGGGATTCTCGGAATCGGGGACGTGCTCTCGCGTCCTAGTGCGCTTACGCGTCTTTTCGAGGGCTGCGGGGTTCATTTCGACAAGGCGAGCCGAACCGTGTCTGTCGACGGGAGAAGGCTCAGCCTGGACCTGGTCGATGATGCCTTCCTCGGACGGGAGTCCTCGGAGCCGATAGATGGACTTCTGTACATTCTGGCGGAAGACTCCCTCGTGAACTCCTTCATCCACAAGTCGTGCATCCGGGAGTACTCCACGCTTTCGCGGTATCCCGAGGCCATATGGGCTCTGGAAGAGGTCGTCGGGCATGGGAACGAGGCGGTTTGGAGATGGAAGGACGCCGCGCGCCCATATGTTGTCGAGTTCACCGCGACTTTGAAGGAGCTCGATCTGTGTCGACTCCAGCCGGACGATGGGATGGGTTTTTGCAGGGCGGCGGTTTGAAGGAGTCCGTATTCAATAATCTGGTTTACCAGGCGCTCGGGGTCTGCGTGCGGGGTGCCCGCGAGGTTATCGCCTCCCTGCCTGCTGGCGGCGGGGTGCCCCGTCGTCGATCGTTCGGATAACCCCTCTGGATGAGTTCTGCGGCGACCGCGAAGCTGGCTTGGATTCCATGTGCGATAGGGAGGGGCGTTGTCGGATTTGCGACGAAGACGCTGTGGAGTCCCTGTCGGCGTTCCTTATCGCTAATGGGTATCTAGGGGAGGGCTTCTCGGGATAAAACGGGTTTCGCTTGGTCTAATGCGTAGGATGACCAGTTTCGTGTTGTCCCAGCAGGGAATCGCCCGACGGATCAGATTGCGGAAACATGGGGTTCCGATGCATGGGGTAGGCGAGGGGTCGTCGCCCTGATGTGCGAATGAGCTTCACCCTGCTGTCGCATTCTGTCCGTATGGATAATGGCCGGCTTAAGGTGCCGGCCTCCTACCGGAGGAGGTTGCGACGTGCGCGCGATGATCGAGATTGAGTGGATGGACGGGCTTGTGACGAAGGTGCCGGAGTTCGCTCTGGGCGACGTATTCGGTGAAAGCGTTCAGGTAGAGCTCGATTTCAAGTTCGACGACGTGTCGGAGGGCCTCTGGGTCGAGGTGCGCCATCATAAACCGGACGAGGGCTCGGATGGCGACCCGCGCGAAAGGGCCTGTACGCTGCATGCGGACTGTCACTACGGTTTGGTCGACGCGGTCGACCTCGACCGTATCTTCTGCGTTCTCTTTGAGGGGCAGCCGAGGATCTGCCGCATCGCGGGGGAGCTCGTGAACCTCTCAAGGGCCTGTGCTATGGCTCAAGGTTGACGCGCTACTGAACGTTGTCGGTGCGCAGCCTCGCGTGGCGCTCGTAGGGGAAGTCCAGGTAGGTCAGCGCGTCGGCCTCTGCCTCCTGTTACCGTTCATGGGGAATCGGTCAATTGGGAGCGCGGTGGAAATCCTGGACCGTGTTCCTACGCTACAAGACCTAGGCTTCTTCGGTACTGCATCGGGCTCATATAGCCCAGGTCGCTCTTGCAGCGCTTGTCGCGATACCAGACCAGATAGGCGTACAGCATCTTCATGAATTCCCCCATGCCAACATCGTCCCAGCCCCTTCCGTAGAAGAGCTCCACCTTCAGCCTGCCGAAGCCCTCCGTCCTTGAATTGTCGGGTGAGCACCCCTTTCTCGACATCGAGCGCGCGAGGTCCTGGGCGGCGCATAGCCGATCCGGCCCTGCCACCGGTAGTGGCCGCCGCGGTCGCTGGCTTACGCCTTGAGGAAGCGCGCCCGGGACCTCGGCCCCTACGAGGCATCGGCATTGTGCCAGCTTCGATCGGAGGCGGGCTGCTCGAGCCTCATGACCGCATACGACCTCAAAGAGGACTTCTTCGACATCTACGACGAGCACCCGCTCTCGCGGGAGGATGCCGAGGATGCATTCGATGCGTGGAAGGCATCCATCCCCGATGACAAGGCCTACGATCCCTTCCGGGGGCTTGCGAAGGCCGTGGAGAACCACCGCGAGTTCATATTTAACTACCGGGATTGTCCGAGCCGCATCTCGAACGGTTACACGGAATGCGCGAACCGCCTCATCAACGAGACTAACATGATGGGGCGTGGCCACTCCTTCGAGACGCTGCGCGCGTACGCTCTATCGCAGTTTGTCCCGTCACAGAGGTATGGCCCTACGCCTGTCATCTCGGCTGTCGGAACAGGAGTGGGTGCGGTTACCCCAAGTGTCGCTACGACGCTGCCTATCGCACTCGCCTGTCCGCGGCCCGTGAAGGGTTATGTCTCACCGCTGACGAGCTCGCCGCCATGGTCGCGATTGCGGTCCCTTTGTTTAGGCGGGGGCAGAGTTACGAGACCATATGGGCCACACATGCTGACGAGCTTCCTGTGTGCGTGCGCAGTGCCTGCTCCTATCAGGAGAGGGACAGGCGCGCCTTACCTGCTTCTCCCGCGAAAGGACCGTATGAGGAAGCGTAAGCGCAGGGATGTCGAAGGTGCTGGGCGCGACGGGGTTGACCGCACTGGCCGTACCTACGCCGAATTCGAGGCGCTCTCGCTTGCCGACAGGTCGCGCGTGGTCCAATGTGACTCCGTTGAGGGCTACGAGCGCAACACCTACGACATCCTGAGCGCACACATCGTGGCCCGGGCGTTCCAAATCTATTTGCGCAAGCGTCATGCCAGCTCCGGCAGCCATCGTTGCCTGCCTCGACCATATAGAGAGTCTCATAGGCTCTGTTGCTGCCTTCGAGGCTATCTTCGGCATCCTGCTAGTCGATTGAGGAGTCGAGTTCGATGATTGGAAGGGCCTGGAGCGCTGGTGTCTCGAAAGCGGAGCTCGGCGCTGCCGCGTGTTCTGCTGCGACGCGATGAGATCCAACCAGTAGTCGGCATGTGAGCGCAACCACGAGCAGCTCAGGCGCATTCTGCCCAAAAGCCGTAGTGGCGGTGCTCTGAGCCCCTACGACGTTGTAGTATGCTGCAGCCACGTAAACTCTTGCCCGCTTGCTGGACTCGCTGGCAGGTGTCCATTCGAGCTCCTCGGAGACCTGTTGCTGTGCGGCATCGGATGATCGCTTCGGGCTGTCCCTCGACAGCGAGCTCGCCGTCTCGCCCGATAAGGGGTCATCCCCGACGGGGTGGTACCAGGCCTACGAGCGGGGCGAAGGCTCTTGGGCCGCCGGGTGTCAGTGGTAGCGTGAAACTGAACACTTGTTCAGTTTCACGCTACCACTGACAGTTCGCAAGCTTCATTATGAATTCAGGGTACCTCATCTTGTCGATGCGGGATTGGCGCCCAGAGCCGGGATCCCGCCAGAGTGCGATACGCCGTGTGCCGAACATGCAGGCGCGACCGTTGACGCCTTCTTCTCTTCTGCCGGAATCCACGCAGAAAGCATTCTGTACGACAGGCTATGCCAGGTGTTCTACCAAATGGTCATTTTATCTTTCTATAATGAGGCGAGATTCTATCCAAGAATCCGACATGTCGCTCTTCATCGATGCCGAGGACCGTTAAGTCGACTACTCTACCGGTCTCGTTACCTAACTTTTGGGATATCTGTTCGCATCCGGAGACAAGTTGATCGGAATATTTCGAGTACAGTAGCAGCAAATCAATATCACTGTCTGCACTGAGCTCTGAACCACTCAGCGCAGATCCGAACAGATAGACATGATCAAACTGAGAGAACAGTTCTAGGTTGCTGTCGAGAATGTCTATGAGTCTCAAATAGTTCATAGTTTGCGAACGAATGGGAAGAAGCTATCCATATCGAGGAGCTTCACGTTAATTTGCCCCGCAAACACCTGGGCTTCTTCGGAGATGCATTGCTTACCGTTCCATCTATGCAAGTTGACGACAACGGTATGTTCTGCCGGTGCTAAACGGGCCAACTCTGCATAGCTCAGACAGTATTCGTATACGAATAAGAAGCATTTTCCTTTCGCTATATATTCTCTAAGGTTTGTCTTCGACTTGCGAGTTGCTTTCTTTCCGCACAGGCGGAAGTACTTTAGGGCAAAAATCAAGCTGTCTAGCCTCATCTCGGCACGCCTGAAGCAGCGGGCGTCATAGTACATCTGTCGGATACGCGGCGTATCGTCAAGATAAACTACCGCCTCTTTCTCGTTTTCTATTATTTGCAACAATGGATGTTCTGCATCTAGAGAAACATCTATAAATCGCCCCTGTTCGTCAAGCTTTTTGATTAGCAGCTCTAGGGATTCTGCAGAGGGGAGCAGGTCACCTTCTATGGGCTGGATTCCGAAGATGGAGTTGATGACCTCGGGGAAAAGAATAGACCTTTGTCTTTCCGTATTATCTCTGGTGGCTTCGAACTCCTTAGCATGGTCGATAAAATCGCGGACAGCGGCCTGGTTGGAGAAGGAATTGTCCTTGTGGTTCTGGAACAGGCACAAGTTCGATTCGAACAGCGTGCAAAGTTTTCGGTTGTTGACGATTATTTCCTTTTCAAAAACATCCCACAGTCTTCGCTTGTCCTTCATGTAGTAATTCTCATATATCGACTTGTTTCGGGCGAGCAGAGGTGCGTCCTCTTTGCGCAGGTCGTCGAAGGAACTGAACGTCTTTCCGAAAACGCGATCAATTTCTGCGTGACGAATCGACTTCCATTTCCTCACTTCATCTGCCGTGAAAGCGGAGTTTTTGTCGAAATTCGTATGGCAGTTTGGACAGATGAGAATAAGGTTGTCGAACGTGTTCTCTGCGCTTTTGCAATATGGGACGATATGGGCTCGTTCAGCAATGTCTCCATTGCTGATGAATAGATCGGCCCGACAATCTGGATTCATGCATTTGCCGGCAGACTCCGCCCAGAGTCTTCGCTCGACATATGCTGAGATTGGCTTTCTGCTTGTCTTCGACACTTTCCGTCCCCGCTTTGACCTCTTCGATTGACGATTAACTGTCATTTAAGAATATGTTATCCAATGATTGGGCCACCGTCAGGCTTCAAGTGAAGATTATTGAACGGGGAGGTAAATGGAGCACTAAAGAAGTAGACATTCGGCAGTTTTAAGCCCCAGGGTTAACGAATCGCGTGCCGAATGACGCTGCTATAGGCTGTCAAGTCCTTTATCGGACGACATTTTAGCATTCAAGTAGCGGTCGTATTCGCGTCTGATTTCCTCGTGGGGGCATACTTCTCTTTCTATTTCGCTGAGCCTTACATTCGGCACGTTAAGCTCTCGGGCAACCTGCTTTTGGGTCAATCTGAGCGATTTTCGCATGTCCGCCAGTATCGAGCCCCGGGCGTACTTCAACCTCATGGGGCGCCGCAACGTTGGGTAAACCTCCCTGGCTGTGAACCTCTTAAGGCAGCGCATGATCTCTCGCTTTGTCTTGCCGTCGGACTTGCGCTTCGCCATGTAGGCGAGCGTTCTCTCGTCCCCGCGCATCCTGTGTTAGTCATGCCG
>NZ_QSRV01000024.1:0-35488 GCF_003437235.1 Collinsella sp. TF07-1 | reverse complement strand
TTCTTTCATGTCCGAGGACGCGCCGGAAAGGAAGGTTGCCCTCGGGCCGAACAGCTATGGCAGCTTACGCGACGGTGTAAACCCAGTTGTGCTTATCTTCAACAGCACCAGACTGGATACCAGTCAGGGTCTCGCGAAGCTTCTTCATCACAGGGCCGATCTCGGTGTAGCCAGCCGGGAAGGTCACGGTCTCGTCGGCGCCGTAAACCTTGTTGTCGATCTCGCCGACCGGGGAGATAACGGCAGCGGTGCCGCACAGGCCGCACTCGACAAAGGTACCGGCCTTGACCTCGGCCCACTCGACAGGGCGTTGGTCGACGGTAATGCCCAGGTCCTGAGCAACCTGAACGAGCGAACGACGGGTGATAGAGGGCAGGATGGAGTCGGTGTGCGACTGCGGAACGACGAGGGTGCCGTCCTCCTTCACGAACAGCACGTTGGCGCCGCCGGTCTCCTCGACATAGGTGCGGGACTCGGAGTCGAGATACAGGTTCTCGGCATAACCCTCGCGATGGGCCTCCATCGTGGGTTTAAGGGACATGGCGTAGTTCAGGCCGGCCTTGATGTTACCGGTGCCGTGCGGTGCAGCGCGGTCATACTCGGAAACGCGCAGCTTGACGGGCTTGAGGCCACCCTTAAAGTACGGACCGACCGGGGTCACGAGAATGCGGAACGTGTACTCAGGAGCGGGAGCCACGCCGATCACGTCACCGGAGCCGATCATAAACGGACGCACATACAGGGTTGCGCCAGAGCCGAAGGGCGGAACCCATGCGGCATTGGCAGAGACGACCTGCTTGACGGCCTCGACAAACTTGTCCTTGGGGAACGGGGGCATCTCGAGGCGCTGCGCAGAGTTGTACATACGCTCAGCGTTCATGTCGGGACGGAAACAGACGATGCTGCCGTCCTCGGCGGTGTAGGCCTTCAGGCCCTCAAAGACCTCCTGGCAGTAGTGGAAGATACCACCGCACTCGGAGACATGCAGGGTGTGGTCGGTGGTCAGGCCACCCTCGTCCCACTCGCCATCCTTCCAATGAGCCTCGTAGCTGTAATCGGTCTTCATGTAGCCAAAGCCGAGGCTACCCCAATCGATATCCTTCTTCTCGACAGTCATATGTCGCTCCTTACATACACAGTTGCATACTCGCGAACCCGCACGCAAGGACCGGGGCCGACCGCGTCGCAACGTCACACGCCCGGAGCGTAGAGCCGGACGGGACACGCGGACGACATCGAAGCCGATGACACGTCGATTCGCATGCACGAGATTGTACTCCGCACACGCATCGGATAAAACGTTTTTCTTTAACTAACTAAAGTATTTTCATTTGACCGAAGCTAGAGAGGCCCGCCACCGTAAACGGTGACGGGCCTCAACGACACGATTTGTGCGCCGGCTCGAGCTACGCGTTCTTTTTGCCCAGCTTTGCCTTAACCAAACCGACCACGGTCGGAATAATCGACACGGCAACAATGCCCACGATCAGCAGCTCAAAGTGCTCCTGCACAAAGGGAATGCCGCCAAAGAAATAGCCCAGCAGTGTAAAGACCGTCGACCAGGTGATACCGCCCAGCACGTTATAGATGACAAAGTTGCGCCAGTGCATGCCGCCCATACCGGCGATGAAGGGCACAAAGGTGCGGATAAACGGGAAGAAGCGACCCAGGAAGATGGCCAGGTGACCCCACTTGTCCAGGAAGTCCTCGGACTTTTTGATGCGCTCGGGCGTCATGGCCTTGACCTTGCCCGAGGCGATGATCTTTCGGCCAAAGAAATGGCCGATCATAAAGTTGCACTGGTCGCCCAAGATGGCGGCCGTCCATGCGACGGCCAACAGGGCCACGATGTTAAAGCCGCCGTTGTGGGCAAAGAAGCCCGAAGCGAACAGCAGCGAATCGCCGGGAAGGAACGGGAAGAACACCACGCCCGTCTCGATAAAGATAATTAGGAACACGCAGCCGTAGGCCATAAGCGGGCCGGCGGCGATCCAACTGGCGATCGCGGTGCGCGGGTCCTTGAGCAGCTCGGCGATAAAGTTAATGAAACCCATGAAGTTAAACCTCTCAGTTGTGGGCGCGGACACGTCCAAGTTGACCAGTATACGGTTGCGGCGCCCCCTCGTGCGCAACCCCACAAAAGCATGACTCCATTACCAGCAAGTTTGCATAACTGACACTTGTCGCCCAAAGCAAAGCAAGATCGCCCTTCTTAATCCCTAGCGAATCGCTATACTTTATTGAATCGCATTGTCACGGCGCTGAGGGAGGGCGGCCAGTGAGCTTTATCAATACCATTCGCGAGGACATCAAGACCGTCCAGGCGCAGGACCCCGCTGCGCAAAATGGCCTGGTCATTTTCCTTTCGTACCCCGGTCTTCACGCCAAGTGGAACCACGTACCCGAGCATTGGCTCTGGGAGCACGGCCATCGCTCGCTCGCCCGCGTGCTCTCGCAGCTCACCCGTCATATCACCGGCGTCGAGATTCATCCTGCCGCACAGATCGGCAAGCATTTCTTTATCGACCACGCCATGGGCGTTGTCATCGGCGAAACCGCCATTGTGGGCGACAACTGCGTGCTCTATCAGGGCGTCACACTTGGCGGCACCGGCAACGAGACCGGCAAGCGCCACCCCACCCTGGGCAACAACGTCACCGTGGGCACAGGCGCCAAGGTGCTCGGCAACATTCGCATCGGCAACAACGTCAAGATCGGCGGCAACTCGGTCGTCGTCAAAGACGTGCCCGATAACTGCACCGTCGTGGGCGTGCCAGGCCGCATCATCAAGCGCAACGGCTGCCGCGTGTTCGAAGAAAGCTTCGATGCCAAGCAGCATCGCGAGTACATGCCCGATGACGCCGCCGAGCAGAGCGCCCTCAACCGCCAGGGCATCACCGAGAATGCCCGCCGCGTCAAGGAACTCGAGCGAGAGGTGGCCGAGCTCAAGGCCCTCGTCGCCAAGCTCGTGGACGAGCGCTAGGGCCGCGGGCAACCGCCACAGCATTAACGCCAGCACAAAAGGCGCGCCAGGGAATCCGCCCCCGGCGCGCCTTCTTTTTGATGTGACATGCGGGACTGTCCCTTTGTCACATTATGCGAACTGACTCAGATAGAGGTCGGCGTAAGCACCCTCGGCAGCCAGCAGTTCCTTATGCGTGCCTTGCTCGATAATGTTGCCGTGGTCCATGACCAAGATCAGGTCGGCGTCCACGATCGTCGACAGGCGATGCGCGATCACAAAGCTCGTTCGCCCGCGCATGAGCGCGTCCATGGCGCGGCCGATAGCAAGCTCGGTGCGCGTGTCCACACTTGAGGTCGCCTCGTCCAGGATGAGAATCGCCGGGTTGTTGAGCAGCACGCGTGCGATGGTCAGCAGCTGACGCTGGCCCTGGCTGATGCTTTCGGCATCGTTGGCTACGCGCGTGTCGTAGCCCTGAGGCATGGTGCGCACAAAGAAGTCGACCTGGGCGGCGCGAGCGGCCGCAACAATCTCCTCGCGCGTTGCCTCGGGGCAGCCGTAGGCGATGTTCTCGGCAATCGTGCCGTCGAACAGCCAGGCGTCCTGTAGCACCATGCCAAACTGCTGTCGCAGCTCGCCGCGATCCATGCGGCTCGTATCCACGCCGTCGAGCGTAATACGCCCGCCGTCAATCTCGTAGAAGCGCATGAGCAGGTTGATGAGCGTCGTCTTGCCTGCGCCCGTGGTTCCCACCACGGCAATCTTCTGGCCCGGCTCGGCGGTAAACGACACGTCGCGCATGAGCGGCTTGTCGGGCGCATAGCCAAAGCGCACGTGCTCAAAAGCGACGCGGCCCTCAATGCGACCCGGCAGCTTGGCGGCCTCGTCCGGCAGCGGATCGGCCTCTATCTCGGGCTCATCAAGCAGGTCGAAAACGCGCTCCGCACTCGCCAGCGCGCTCTGCAGCGAGTTAAAAGTGAACGACAGCTGCGTCATGGGTTCGGACGCCTCGTAGATAAACTGGAAGAACGCCTGGAACACGCCGACGGTCATGTGACCGGCGACCAGCATGCTGCAGCCCACGAGCGCAATCACAATCTGCGCCAGGCGACCAATAAAGCGAACCGCGGGTCCGACGGCGTTGATCATAAAGTCGGCCTTGGTGCTCACGCGCGCCAGCTCGCCCGAGGCCTCGTGCACCTCGGCAGAGCTCTGGTGCTCGCGGTTGAATGCGCGAATCACCAAACGGCCCGAATAGCCTTCCTCGACCGCGCTCGTGATTTTGGACACCCACTCCTGACGCTCGCCCGTCACATCATGCGTACGGCGCGAAACCACCTTGGTCACCAGCAGCGACAACGCCGTAAAGAACAAAAAGACGAGCGTAAGCGGCACGCTAAACACGAACATCACGCCCACGGCGCCCACCACGGTGCCGATCGACACAAGCAGCTGCAGCAATCCGCGCTGCATGCTCTCGGACATCTTGTCCAAGTCGTTGGTCGCACGGCTGACGACCTCACCGGGACGATGCGCGTCAAAGAAGGCAAGCGGCAGACGGTTGAGCTTTTGTGCGATGCGGTTGCGTAGACGCAGGTTGAGGCGTTCGGCCACGCTCGACATCAAAAAGCTCTGGAGCGCATAGAACGAGGCAGCGGCAGTCCAGATCATAAAGTAGACGAAGATGGTCTTGCCGCAGTTCTCCCAGGTGATGTTGAAGGTGGTTCCGTTGGCAAACGCCACCTGAATGTGGCCCCACAGCTCATCGATCACGCGGGCGCTATATGCCGGTGCAGCGGTGTTAAAGATAACATAGAACACAATGCTCGCAAACACGATGTAGAAGCGCCAATGGTCGCCGACGGCCTCGCTCCACAGGCGGCGCACCGTCGCCCAGGTATCCCGGGGCGTCTCGCCCTCTTCTTCGTCGTCCACGTCGCGCATACGCTCTGCCTCGGCGCGGGCACGCTCGTCCTCGGCACGCTCGTTTTCCTCGTAGAGCGCTTGGCGGCGAGCCTCGCGCTCGACTGCAGCCTTGGCGGCGTCATCCAGCTCGGTCGACGTGACAGCCGTTTCCTCGACCAGCCCCGCGGCAACGGCGTCATCAACGCCGCCCTGCTTCTCGAGCTCCTCGGTCATGCTACTCACCTCCCTTCATCTGCGATTCCGCGATGGCGCGGTACACCTCGCAGGTTTCCATAAGCTCGCCATGCGTGCCCAGGCCCACGACCTCGCCATCCTTGAGCACGACAATCTGGTCGGCGTGCAGAATCGTCGAGATGCGCTGCGCGATGATGAGCACCGCGGCGTCGCGCGTCTCGTCCTGCAGCGCATGGCGCAGGGCCGCATCGGTCTTAAAGTCCAGGGCCGAAAAACTATCGTCGAAGATATACAGATCGGCATGCTTCATGAGCGCACGGGCGATGGCCAGACGTTGGCGCTGGCCGCCCGAAAAGTTCGTACCGCCCTGCACCACCGGGGTATCGAGCCCCTGCGGCTGATCGAGCACAAAGGTGCTCTGGGCAACCTGCAGCGCATGAAGCATGTCCGCCTCGGTCGCGTCTTCGTTGCCAAAGCGCAGGTTGCTTGCCACGGTGCCCGAGAACAGCCACGCCTTCTGTGGCACGTAGGCGATGCGCCCGCGAATCTCACCTTGCGAAAGCTCGCGCAAATCGACGCCGCTCAAGCGAATGGCACCCTTCGTGGCATCGTGGAAGCGCAACAGAAGCTTTGCCACCGTCGACTTGCCCGAGCCCGTCGAGCCCACAATCGCTGTCGTCTGACCGCGACGACAGGTAAAGTTCAGATCGCACAGCGTGTCCTCGTCGGCGTCGTCAAAGCGAAACGACATATGATCGAACACGGCAACCGCATCAGCCCCGTCCTTTGAGTCGGACGCGGCCGCATCAAGCGTACGCTCGCCATCGACGATGCTCGGCTCAATCTCCAACACCTGCTGCGCACGGTTGAGGCACGCCGCGGCGCGTGGCAGCGTTAGCACCACCATCTGCGCCATCATCACAAAGAACAGGATCAGAAGCGCGTACTCCAGCACCGCCGAGATGCTCGCGATCTGCATGGCGTGGGCGCCCACGCGGTTGCCGCCCACCCACAGCACCGCTACCTCGGCGATGTTCATCAAAAAGAAGCTTGAGCTGTCAAGGCCCACAAACAGGTGGTTGACTTTGATGGCGTTGGCGGCGTAGTCGCTGAACACCTCGTCCAGGCGCCGCTCCTCGTGACGCTCCTTGTTAAACGCACGGATGACGCGCACGCCCACGATGTTTTCGCGCAGCACCACGTTCATGCGGTCGATAAAGCTCTGCAAGCGCATAAAGATCGGAGCCGCGTTGGCAACCGTAAAGACCGCCGCCACCAGCACAATCGCAACCACGACGCCCAGAAGCGTGCCCATGGCAGGATCGATAAACCAGGCGAAGATGATGCCCGCCACAGCCAAAAACGGCACGGGCAGCACCAGCTGAATCGTCTGCAGAATCGCCTGCTGAATCACGTTGATGTCGTTGAGCGAGCGCGTGATCATCGATCCGGTGCCAAAGCGCTCAAAGTCGCTGGCCGCGAGCTCGAGCGACTTGTCGTACACGGCATTGCGGATATCGCAGGCCACGTTGGCGGCCAAGCGCGCCGAAAGATAGCAGCCCAGCACCGCGCCGCCGCTGGCCATGCCGGTCGCAATAAGCATGTAGAGGCCATTGCGCAAAATGTAGTCGACATCACCCGTGGTGATACCGGTGTTGACCATGTTCGCCAGCATCGTGGGAACCAACAGCGTGCCGACGTTATCAACCAGCAGCACCAGCAGCGTCACTGCGATAAGCCCTCGATAGGGCTTCAGAAACCTCATTAACAGTCGCACGACTCCCCCTCACCTTGATTCTCGGCTTGGCTCTCGGCAGCGATATGCTGCTTAAATGCCTCGCACTCCTCACCGAGCACCTGAGAGAATTTTCCGATCAAGCGCATAATCTCGCGCTGCTCACACGGCTCAAGCGCGCCAAAGGCTCGCTGCTCGGCCTTGAGTGCCGGCAGCGCATAACGCTCGGCAAATCGCCTGCCCTCTTCGGTCAGGCTCACAACCTTGTTCTTACGACTGCCTTCGGCAAACTCCAACGTTGCGAAGCCCCGCGCCGTCAAGGTTTTAATGGCCGAGTTGATGGTCTGCTTGCTGTAGAACCATTCGCTTGTCAGACGGCTTACGGCGACGCTGCCGCCCGCCGTGCTGGTATCGACGAGCATCCAGTAAGCGCAGTCCGAAAGGCCGCAGGCGCGCGAGAACTCCGAATAGATATGGTCGAGTCCATTGAGCAACCGGTCGAAGTCGACCAGCGTAACCGCACTATTCATCTATCCCACCATTCGATTGTCCGATTTTTGACCAATTTTATATCTCTAGATTAGTCCGAGTTTTGACTATCGTCAACAGGCTCTCCGCAAACGCGTGCACTTTTATGGCCTATCGGCAGAAAAAGACCGCCGGCGCGGGGGCGGCGCCAGCGGTCACGTGAAAATCGGGTTTTATTGCCTGTTAGGCAGCGACGGCCTCGTAGACCGTAGCGCCCGCAAAGCTGTCATGCAGGCTCTTGCCGCAAATCCAAGGCAGCTCAACAACCTCGCAGACCGTATTGACCAGCTCGGAGCAGTCAGTAAAGTGGCCCTTGTCGTTGAGGGCCTCGCAATCCTGAACACGCCAATAGCCATCGGTGTGCGTGATGTAGTACTCGTGATCGTCAATCGTCACAAAAGCGCGCGTCTTGGAACGCAGCAGCTTCAGAAATCCTTCGAAGTCGGTCTCGACGACATCTCCAGCCTGGAACATGATAGTTACCTCCTGGCCCGGCGCCACCACGGCGCATTGATAAACGTTGGTACTCCTTTAGTAAAACCTTTATCAGAGGTTATACGTTCGTCATTTAGGCAAGTGGTAAAAAACCGCAGGGTAGACGGGATAAAACGTTTAACCATCCCATTTGTTTGTCACATTCTGAAGGTACTTTTATGCAAACCTACTTTCCCAATTGGAATCTATCCTTTTGGCCGGGCAATTGACCGTCTATCGTTTGAGCCCGACGGGTATGAACGGGGCATCTGCAACGCCACTACAAGGAGGCACCATGGAGACTATCGAAGCGCTCATTCACCGCCGCAGCTGCCGCAAATACAGCGATCGTCCCGTCGAGGCCGAAAAGCTTGCACGTATTATCGAAGCCGGCCAATATGCACCGAGCGGCATGGGCCGCCAGCCGGTGACGTTTGTCGCCGTCACCGATCCCGCGACCGTCGAGCGTCTCTCGCAGCTTAACGCCCAAGTCATGGGTAGCAACGGCGACCCCTTCTACGGAGCCAAAACGGTTGTGGTGGTACTGGTCGACCGCAACGTGCCCACGCATCTGGAAGACGGCTCGCTCGCCATGGGCAACTTGCTCAACGCCGCCTATGCACTGGGTGTCGATTCATGCTGGATTCACCGCGCGCATGAGGTCTTTGACTCGCCCGAGGGCCTGGAGCTGCTGGCCAGCTGGAGCCTGCCCGCCGACGGCAGCCTGCGCGGTGTCGGTCACTGCATTCTGGGCTATGCCGAGGACACGCTACCCGAGCCCAAACCCCGCCGCGACAACGTCGTCTACGTAAGGTAACCCAAGAGCGTCATAGGGGTAGCTAATTTGGGACGAGGCTATTTTAGCCACCCCACTCGCAACTTATCTTGCCGATGGAGTTGTCGTCGTTTCGTTCGTGTGGGTCGTTTCGGCGCCGTCGCCCTGTTCGCCCTCGTCCTTTTGAGCGTCGGCGATGGTGGAGGCTGCCGCGACCATGCCGCGCTGGGGCGCGACGCCCGTCTGGGTCTGAGCGCCCTCGACAACTTCTGTGCCTGCATGCGCGAGCTCGGGCGATTTAAACACCGCGTCCAAGTTGGCGCCACCGCCGGCGTAGCCAAGCGCAGCGAGTGCGATGACGATCACTGCAACGACGACCGCGATCGGCACATAACGATGCCAACCAGCAGGATTGAGCCCACTGCGGCGAGCCGCCCCGCGGCTGATGTAGCCGAGCGTGCCGTCGTGCTTGAGCTTTGAGCCCACCACGCGTTTGCGGCCCCACAGCGAGGACTCTGCCTGCATTGCCAAGCGAGCACCTGTCGAAGGATAGCCGTATTTAGTGCGCTTGAACGAGCCGTCAAACCCCGAGGCGTGTTTGCCCCACGTCACCGATGTTGTGCGTCGGTTAACCGGCGCGGCACTCCGCCTTCTGCGGCTCGGTTTTGTAGTCTCAGCCATACGCCCCCGCACGCCGTAACCAAATCGAAACAATAACGCTTTGGACTGTAGCACACGCGTCGCGCGCGGTCACGGGCGCCTCGCTCAACGGTCATCGTCCTTCAGCAAGCGCCACAGCGTTGTTCGGCTTACGCCCAGCACCTCCGCCGCACGGGTCCGGTTGCCGTGGAGATGATCTACAACCAGATGCGCGATATCTCGCTCGGTATCGGCCAGCGGTCGCAGGATATACAGGTCGCTTTCGAGTGTCGGGGCGCCAAAGGTTGCGGTCTTAATCACGTCCTCTTGGGCGAGCACTTCCTCCGCCACAGCGCGGTCCACCGTGCCCGCCCCCACCAATATATACAGTCGTTCCGAGACCTCGCGGAGCTGCAGATAATTGCGCGGCCAGCGGTAAACATCGAGCGTCTTTGCCGCCGCGGCAGACAACGTGGGCGCTGCCGTCCCAAATGCATCAGCGAGATATTCCAAATAGCGCGCAACCTTCGTCGACGCGGCTCCCTGCTCGGCGATTGCCGGCGCCACGCTCACCGCACAGGCGAAGCGCTCAGTCACAAAGGCAGCTTGATCACTTTCGCTGCCGCCCGGCATGTCATTCGCCGTCAGCACCACATGGCAGCGCGTCGCCAACGCGGTGTCGGCCATCGTGGAAACGAGCTCGCGGAGACGCTGGGGGCCAACCGTGTTCCAGCCCTCAATGCAAAGTGTCAGCCCCGTTTGGAACAACGGCGATTCGGCGCTTTTGAGCACGTGGCGCCAACCGCGATCGGTAAGCTCATCGAGCGCAACGGCAACAAAGGGTTGATCGGCAAAAGGACCGTCCAGATAGAGGCGCTTGGCGATCTCGACCTGACCCGCTCCCAGCTCGCCCTCGAGCATAAGGGGCACGCCGCGCGCGTAACTCTCGGCGACCGGCGCAGCTACCGAGGCCGCCCCCTCAACGATGCCGTACGCGCTCGATTCGTAGCGGGCCTCAACTTCGTCGGCGTTGAGCCACTCGATGCCCGCATGTGCCGCGGCGCCGCGTACCTCGCGGACCACGACGACCCAAAGGCCCCCGCCTTCTTTGTCGGTGGGGCGAACGGTCAGGCTCAGGCGCGTACCCGCACGCCCCATAACCAGACGCGCGCCGTCTCCTATACGGTCGAGGCGCTCAGCGACAAAAGCCGCCACATCCCGCTCAAGCGCCGCGTCATTCATGGTCGAGATCACGACGTCCCCACGCGCATCGATTGCCAATGCCGAGGCCCCGGCAGCAGCCAGGGCCTCGGTCAAGATGTTTAGCTTGGCATCGCTATCCATGATTTGCCCCTGTCCGTGGCGACGTGCAACCGCCGACAGTCGCACGACCGAGTGTTTCAAAATTGAACGATATTGCTCACCAAACACTATAGGGCAGAAAGCGCTGTCCTGCGAGTATAGGTGTTGCCCCGCATCGCCATCCTGGCGGGGCGATAAGAGCTCTTCGGGACTTATAAACCTGCGGACAAGCCATACCCGCAAGAGCTCCTATCGCTCCACCGCAGGCTTGCGCCCACCAGCAACCAGCACGCGAATAAGCTACTTCTCTACCAGATTCCCAGCACGTGCTGCATTCCCAAACTCATGCACGCAATGCCAATCCAGCAGCAAAAGCCCAGCGCGATGGGCTTGCCGCCCTTTTTGACCAGCTCGACGATATCGGTATTAAAGCCAATGGCCGCCATGGCCATCACGATAAAGAACTTCGACAGCTCCTTGATGGGCGCCGTAACGGATGCAGGAAGCTGAAGCACCGTGGTGATTACGCTCGCCAGCACAAAGAACAGCACGAACATGGGAAACGCGCGTTTAAGCGAGAACGTGCTTTTGGCGTCGCCGCCGGCCTTGCGCGCCAGATGCATCTGCCAGCATGCGAGAGCCAACGTAATGGGAATAATGGCCAGCGTCCTGGTGAGCTTGACCACTGTGGCGCTTTCGAGCACATTGGCGCCGGGATGCATGCTGTCCCAGGCGCTCGCCGCAGCCGTTACCGACGAGGTGTCGTTGATGGCGGTGCCGGCAAACAGGCCAAAGCCCTCGTTGGTCAGCCCGAGCATGCCGCCGAGCGTCGGAAACACGAGCGCCGCGATAACGTTAAACAGGAAGATGACCGAAATAGCCTGGGCAATCTCGCGATCGTCGGCATCGATGACGGGCGCGGTCGCGGCGATGGCAGAACCGCCGCAAATCGACGAACCCACACCCACAAGCGTCGCGATCTTGCCCGGCACGTTCATAACGCGGCAGAGCACGAAGGCGATGACAAGCGAGGTCGAAATCGTCGCCACGATAATCGGCAGCGACTGAGCGCCTTTGGACAGAATCTGCGAGAGGTTCATGCCAAAGCCAAGCAGGATTACCGCGTACTGCAAGACTTTTTTAGACGTATAGGTGACACCGGCGGCGAGCTGTTCGCGACGATTCTTGGGAAAGACGAGCGCCAGGACCATGCCAAAGAGGATGGCGAATACCGGACCGCCGACCACCTCAATTTGTTTGCCGAGCAACGTCGCGGGAATGGCGATGATCAGGCAGAGCAAAACGCCTTTCCAGCGCTCGCGTACGATATTTGCCAGTTGCATATGGGATTCCTTCTTTCTATTTCACGTTTGCGACGGCTTATGATACGGCAACATTGAGCGCAGCCTTGCGCAAACACAGACTAAGATGCCGCAATAGTTCTCAGGCAACAGCCGAATTACCCACCGCGGAGAGCTGATTCGCGGCATAATTAACAACTGACATATGAGTTTGATAGAACAGTTGCGAGGCGCTATGGAAGAATCGATGCACGTCGGCGAGCAGGAAACGAGCCTACAGGACCAGTCCTACCACACCATTCGACGCAAAATCGTCTACCTGGACTACAAGCCGGGCGAAAAGCTGGGCGTCAAGCAACTTTGCGACGACCTGGATATGGGGCGAACGCCCGTGCGCGAGGCTTTGGTTCGCTTGGCGCAGGAAGGCCTGGTGCGCACCGTGCCCCAGAGCGGCACCTACGTCTCACCCATCAACCTCACCCTTGCCGAGAGTGCCTGCTACATCCGCGAACATCTGGAAAAGCAGGTGATTGTGGAGTGCTGTGCGCGCGCCACGTCGGCCGGCATCGAGCAGCTCGACCGCGCCATCGTGCTGCAGGAAAAGGCCATGGCCGAAGAGGATCGCATCGGCTTCTTTTTGAGCGACAACCTCATGCATCACATGATTTTTAGCATCGCATGTCGCAGCACCGTGTGGTCGTGGCTCGAAGAGACCAATGCCGACCTGGAGCGCTTCCGCTGGCTGCGCGCCGCCACGCAGGTTCTCGACAATCAGGACATCGTGAACGAGCACAAGCAGATTCGCCGCGCTATCGCCGGTCGCGACCCCATCGAAGCGAGCTTTTTGGTCAGCAAGCACCTGCACATGATGTTCCGCAACCAGACCGAGGTCCTAGACCAATATCCCAAGTACTTCGAGACCAGCAAGCTCCGCTAACCTGCCAAAACCACCACAAAGGGCACCTTTGTGGTGGTTTCTCCGTACAAAAAGGCCCGGCTCCGTCTGATGACGCGGAGCCGGGCCTTGGTCGTTAGAACGGCGGAATATTAGTTATTCCACGGTCACGCTCTTAGCGAGGTTGCGGGGCTGGTCAACGTCGCAACCGCGCAGGATGGCTACCTCGCGGGCGAGCAGCTGCAGCGGGACGCTCGCCGTGATGGGGCTGAACACGTCGCGGACGGCCGGCACGCGAATGATGCAGTCGGCAATCTTGTTGATCTCCTCGTCGCCCTCGGTGGCAACGACAATAACCTTGGCGCCGCGCGCCTTGCACTCCATAAGGTTCGACACGGTCTTGTCGTAGGTGGCACTCTTGGTGGCCACAGCGATGACAGGGAAACCCGGGTCAATCAGGGCAATGGGGCCGTGCTTCATCTCGCCGGCGGCGTAGGCCTCGGCGTGCAGGTAGCTGACCTCTTTGAGCTTGAGCGCGCCCTCGTAGGAAATAGCAGCACCCATGCCACGACCCACGAACAGCGCCGACTGCGCGTCCTTGCACAGCAGGGCGGCCTCATGCACGGCCTCGGTCTGGGTATCCAAAATCCACTGAATCTGCTCGGCCGTATCGGAAAGCTCGCGGAACAGCATGCGCGCCTGTTTGGTGGTCAGACGGTACTTAACCTGCGCCAACAGCAAAGCCAGCAGCGTCAGGCTCACGACCTGGCCGATGAAGCTCTTGGTCGAGGCGACCGCGATCTCCTTGTTGGCCTTGGTGTAGATGACGCCGTCGCTCTCACGCGCCACGGGGCTGCCCACCACGTTGGTGATGCCAAAGACCTTGGCGCCCTTGATGCGCGCGTCGCGAATGGCGGCAAGGGTATCGGCCGTCTCGCCCGACTGGGACACGGCGACGACAAGCGTCGTCGGCGTAATGATGGGGTTGCGATAACGGAACTCGCTGGCCGCCTCCACCTCGGTGGGGATGCGAGCCCAGCCCTCAATGAGATTCTTGGCAATGAGGCCAGCGTGATAGCTGGTTCCGCAAGCGATCACGTAGACGCGGTCGATGTCGTTGAGTTCCTCGAGCGAAAGGCCCAGCTCGTCGATGTCGAGCTCGCCGGCCGGCGTCATACGACCGACCAGCGTGTCGCGCACGACGCGCGGCTGCTCGTGGATTTCCTTGAGCATAAAGTCGGGATAACCGCCCTTTTCTGCCATGTCTAGGTCCCAGTCGATGTGGGTGACCTTGGGCTCGATAACGTTGCCGGCCTCGTCGGTGTACTCGACGCCTGCGGGCGTGAGTTTGGCAAACTGACCGTCCTCGAGCACCACGACATCGCGGGTGGCGTCGATGAGCGCGATGACGTCGGAGGCGACATAGGCGCCGGTCTCGCCCGCGCCGACCACGATCGGGGAATCCTTGCGGGCCACGGCGATCACGCCGGGCTCGTCAGCGCACACGGCGGCCAGACCATAGGCACCGACCACGTGGGTGCACGCCTCGCGCACGGAGGCCATCAGGTCGTGCGTCTCGGCATAAGCCTCTTCGATCAGATGCGCGAAGACCTCGGTATCGGTCTCGCTCTTAAAGTGGTGGCCGCGGCCCTCCAGCTCTTCGCGCAGCTCGGCGAAGTTCTCGATGATGCCGTTGTGGACGATGGCGATACGACCGTCGCAGCTGGTGTGGGGATGGGCGTTAACGACGGAGGGCTTGCCGTGGGTAGCCCAGCGGGTATGCCCGATGCCGCAGGTAGCGTCGCTGTCGATGTTGGAAAGCTCGCTCTCCAGGCCCGCGACCTTGCCCACGCGGCGGATGACGTCGAGGTGCGCCGCGGCGCCCTCGCCCACCTCGAGCGCAACACCCGAGGAGTCATAGCCGCGATACTCCATGCGCTTGAGGCCCGTGACCAGGATGTTCTTTGCAATATCAGAGCCGGTGTAGCCGACGATTCCGCACATAGGATAAATCCCTTCGTTCGCGTGACTGCAAGACGTCCACGCACAGGGGGCGCTGAGACGTATAACGTTCGAGTATTGTACTCACGCAAGCGCAAGCTGATATACCAGAAGTGGTATCTCAACTTAGATACCACCCGATGCACACACCCCACCACCACAAAGGGGACAGGCACCTTTGTGGTGGTTTGGACCGGGGCGGCGGCCTATCCCGGCGAAAGATCTCGATCTGTAACATCTGGGCCGCAATAAGCCGGCTTAGTGTTACAGATCGAGACATTACGGTTCGATCCCAGCACTATGTCTCGACCTGTAACAGGTAGAGCTGGTTTTGCCGTCCAGATGTTACAGATCGAGACAATTGAAGGCCCGGGTAGCTCAAGCCACCACAAAGGTGCCTGCCCCCTTTGTGGTGGTCGCGCTGGCAACGGCGTTTCCGCAGATAAAACCTGCCAAAATAAACCTGTCCCTAATTGGCAGGTTTTGACACCCTGGGGGCGGGCGATGCTACAATCGGACTTGTACTTGAAACGCATCAAAGGGGCCGCCATGGCAAAGGTAAAAATCAGCGACGTCGCGCGCGAGGCCGGGGTTTCGTTGGGCACGGTTTCCAACGCGCTCAACCACCCCGAAAAGCTGCGCCCCGAGACCCTCAAGCTCATCAACGAGACCATCAATCGCCTTGGCTACCTGCCCAACCAAAGCGCTCGCCAGCTGGCCGGCGGCACCACTAAGTCCTTTGGCCTTGTCCTCCCCCGTCTCGATCACGGCTTTTCGCTCCAGATTGCCAGCGGTGCCCACAACGAGGCACGCAAGCACGGCTATGACTTGCTCATCGCCAATGCCGATAACGACGACATTCTCGAGGATCATTACCTGCGCTATTTTATGGGCACGCAGATGTCCGGCGTCATGGTTCAGCCCATGGCGTCCCTCGATTGGCACCCCGCCATGACCAAGATTCCCGTCCCCATCGTCCATCTGGACGTCCATTGTTCAGAACCCGGTTACTACGTGGCCGCCGACAACGAGGCGCAGGGGCGCATTATCGCCGAGCTCGCCATCGCCCGCGGCGCACACCGCATCGTCGTTGTAGGCCGAGCGGCATTTATGCAGCTCACCCTGCGCGTCCTTGGCATCCACAAGGCACTTGCCCTGCATCCCGATATCAAAATTGAGGTCATCGATGCCGGAGAGTGGAATACCGCAGCCGACGGCTACAGCATCGGTACCCAGATTGCCGAACGCCCTGCTGACGAGCGCCCCGATTTTGTCATCGGCCTGACTGACGTATTGGCCTCGGGCGTTATCTCGGCGCTGATAGACAAAGGCATCTCCGTCCCCGAGCAGGTCCGCGTGGCCGGCTGCGACGGCAATCCACTTGCCTGGAGCGGGTCGGTCCCCCTTACCACCGTGGCGCCGCCGGGCTACGAAATTGGCCGCAAGGGTGTTCAATTGCTCATGGAGCAAATCGAGAACAAGGCGCCGGCAAAGACCAAGCACGTCCGCATCGGCTCTGCAGCGCGCACCGTCACCGCGGTCACAGCCATCGAGGACATCAACCGCCAAGAACTCGTGCGGCCGTTCCTGCTGGAACGCGCCAGCACCCAGGCAAGCAACCACGCCGAAGCCACCGCCATCAACCTGGGCGCGTATCTATAGCACGCGCGCAAGTATGCCAAGTCGCCGCTTAAGCAAAAGGGGCCCGACCATTGCCGGGCCCCTTTTGCTTAAGCGCAAACGTGGGTAATTGCTCGTTTCAACACCGCAATTGTCTAGAGCACAGCCTTGACCGCCGCCGTCAGGTCGAACAGCGTATCGAGCACGACCTCGCAGCCATCCACCACGTCCTGCGGCAGCGGCACGATGTCGGGAACGGCAAAGACGTGGCAGCCAGCCGTAATGCCCGAGACGCAGCCGTTGCGAGAGTCCTCGACCACGGCGCACTCCTCGGGGGCAAAGCCCGCGCGCTCGCAGGCGAGCAGATACATCTCGGGGTCGGGCTTGCCGTGCACGACGTCCTCGCCGCAGGTCACCGTTTCAAACTTGTCAAAGAGACCGACCATCTTAAGGTTGCGCTCGGCCGTGACATGGCGCGATGACGTTGCAAGGCCCACGTGATAGCCCGCAGCCAGCAGCTCGTCTATGCACTCGGCAGCGCCGGCCTTAAGCTCCAGATCGGTCTTGACCATCTCGTCGCGAATCTCCTTGTGGCGATGATAGATCGCCTCAGCGGTTTCTCTGCTGCCGCAATGCGCCTCAAGGATGTCCATGACATCGGGCAGCGTGCGACCGATAAATTGATGAATCAGCGTGTCATCAATCGCGACACCCAGCTCAGCGGCGGGCGCTTTCCATGCCTTGATGCCCAGACGCTCGGTGTCGACCAGCGTTCCGTCCATGTCAAAAATAACAGCCTTGATCATATCGGTCCCCCATCGACTCTCGCTGTCGCATTGCCGTAACTCTACCGCATTTGGCAACTTGTATATAACGTATATACCATATTGCACTTTCGTTACATAGATAGAAGTCTTATGGCAAGTAACGCATTAGGATTATAGTTTTCGATCGAGTACTCAACGATAAGGATCGTTTCATGATTTTAGACACCACGGCACCCGCAGAGGAGCTTCAAGACAAGCTATCGGCGCTCGAACAGCTGCTTTTGGCATACGGGCGCGTGGCTATCGGGTTTTCCGGCGGCGTTGACAGCAGCTTTTTGGCCGCCGTATGCGCCCGCATCATGCCTACCAATACCCTCCTCGTCCATCTCACCACGCCGCTCATCGGCACACCCGAGCAGGCTTCGTTTGAGCGGTCCGTTGACGGACAAACCGATGAGGGTCCGCATTTTATGCTCCCCGTGCTCAATCTTTCGGTCGATCAGCTGCAGCTCCCCCAGGTAGCCTGCAACGATGCCGACCGCTGCTACCACTGCAAGCGCGCCGGCTTTACCGCTATCGTCAACCACGCCAAGTCGCTAGGCTTTCCCACCGTCATCGATGGCAGCAATGCAAGCGATCGCGGTGACTACCGCCCCGGCATGCGTGCGGCAGAAGAGCTCGGTGTACGCTCACCCCTTATGGAGGTCGGCTTTACCAAGGACGAAGAGCGCGAGCTGCTGCGCGCATGGGGCTACCCCGTCTGGAACCTGCCGGCAGGCGCTTGCTTGGCCACGCGCATTCCCACGGGCGAGGAGCTTACGCGCGAGAAGGTCGATTTAATCCGCGCCTGCGAGGATTATCTGCACGATCTTGACCTGGCGCAGGTCCGCGCACGCCTGGTCGGCGGCTGCATGCATATCGAAGCCGCCCCGGCAGATGTCGCCAAGATCGCCGCCCTCGGCGGTACCGTGGTCAACGACGAGGGAAAGACCCCGCTGCCCGCCGCCATCGAGTCCGCGCTGCACAACCTAGGCTGCGGACACATCTCCCCCGAGGTCGCCCCCTACATCCACGGCAACATGAACCTGTAGGTTGCGCCGTTTTACAAACGGCGCAACTGCTCGGCGCTGCGCAGGCCCCGGGCACGGCAATCTGACGTTCAACTGCACGGGCGCGACCAAAAGGTCAGCGCCCGCTTGTTTCACGTCACCTTGCCGCACCCGGAACCTGCTCGCTCGCGCGTGCTCAACCTGAACTGCGTTAACTGACCTGCCAAAAAGGGACTGGTTTATTTTGGTAGGTTTTATCTTGGGAAACGTCGAATAGCCCCGCACATCCCAACCATCGCAGTCCCTTCTGGGACAAATGGACCGATAGCGCGCCTCCCCAATCTTTAAGAATCTGTTCGGCAAAACTGCCTGCGGCGGCACCTGCTAGACTGGTAGATTCCCAACCGTCTAGCCAGGAGCCTCAATGTCGCGCAAGTCCGCCTACAAGCAAGTACTTTCCATCGGCACCGCCGTGGTGCTGGGGTTTGCGCTGTTCACAGGGTCGCTCGACGGAGCGCCCAAGCTGCTCTCGCCGCAAAGCGATGAGCAGGCGGCTGCTCTGGCCGAGAAGCAAAGCGAGAGCCCCAACCGCACCGACGACGAAGCAGACCTGGTTGCCCGGCTCGAATCGGGAACAGCGAGCTCCACGGACTCCGAAGATGATCAGGACTCCGGCGATGGCTCTGAATCCGCCACGACCGACACCGCTGACGATGCCTCTTCAAACGTCACCCCCATCGACGAGGTGGAAAACCCCGACCTCAACCGCGCCCGTGGTGTTTATCTCAGCAGCATTCCCGACTACGCCGGCAACCCCTACGTTGCCCTTCGCGCCGACAGCACGCACCCGCTCGGCACGCCGTCATTCACACTCGATGAATACGATCGTGCCACCGAAGAGGGCTGCTTTAAGAAATTCTCCAAGCTCGACAGCCTGGGCCGCACTCGCAAGGCGCTCGCCTGCGTAGGCCCCGAGTCGCTCGGACAGGGAAAGCGCGGCGATATCTCGCGTATCCATCCTGCCGGTTGGCACCAGCAGCGCTACGACTTTATTCCAGGCCAGAGCCTCTACAACCGCTGCCACCTCATCGCCTGGTCGCTCTGCGGCGAGAACGCCAATCGCAAGAATCTCTTCACCGGCACGCGTTATCTCAACGAGACGGGCATGCTACCGTTTGAGGAGCAGATTCTCAACTATATTCGCGATACGGGCAACCACGTGCTCTATCGCGTCACGCCCATGTACAACGAAGAGGAACTCGTCTGTCGTGGCGTTCGTCTTGAGGCGCAATCGATCGAGGACCACGGCAAGACCCTGTGCTTCCACGTGTACTGCTACAACCTGCAGCCGCATGTGCAGATCGACTACGCCACCGGCCGCAACCAGGCCTCGGGAGACTAGGGCCGACCAAGCTGCCCCAAAACCTAACATGATCCGTTTTCCTCCGTCCCCCAGGGATCAAAAAGGGCCGCCCCGGATTACCCAGAGCGGCCCTTGCGCCAGCATGCATGTTGCAGGCAACGCCATACGCTACTTGGCGCGGCCCTCCTCATAGCGCTCGACCAGCTTGGCCTGAACGTCATAAGGCACCTGCTCATAGCCCGCGGGCTTCATGGTAAAGTCGCCCGTGCCGCGCGTGATGGAGCGCAGGCGCGTCGAATAATCCGTCAGCTCGGCCAGCGGTGCCTGGGCAATGACCACGGTATCGCCGCGCTCATCGGTCTCCATGCCCGCCACGCGACCGCGCGAGGCCGAGATATCGCCCATCACGGCGCCGGCGTAGCTCTCGGGGATAGTCACTGTGATTTCCTCGATGGGCTCCAGCACCACCGGGTCGGCATCGGCGCATGCCTTGCGCAGGCCGATGCGAGCCGCCGCGCGGAACGCCATCTCGTTGGAGTCGACGCTGTGATACGAGCCGTCGTACACAGCCACGCGAATGCCCGTGAGCGGGTAGCCGGCAATGATGCCGTCCTTCATGGTCTCCTGGACACCCTTGTCCACGGCGGGAATGAGCGAACGCGGGATGCGGCCGCCAACGACCTCGTCTACAAACTCATAGCCGTCACTCGTGCCGTCGGGCCCAATGAGCGGCTCAACGCGCAGCCAGCAGTCACCATACTGGCCGGCGCCGCCGGTCTGCTTCTTGTGGCGGCCCTGGGCACTTGCCGTACGGCGAATGGTCTCACGATACGGAATGCGGATCGGCACACTCTTGGCCGCGACCTTGGTACGGTCCTCAAGGCGATTGAGCAGGACCGAAACCTGTGCCTCGCCCACCGCCGAAATGATGGTCTGGCCGGTCTCCTCGTCGCGGTCGATGCTCATGGTCGGATCAGCCTTGCACGCCTTCTCGATAAACGTATAGAGCTTCTCCTCGTCACCGCGGTTCTCAGCCTCGATGGCAATGCGGTACTGAGAGTTGGGGAACTTAAACGCCGCCGCCTCGACCTTACCGGTAATGGAGAGCGTGTCACCCGTCTCTGCCGCCAGCTTGGGCGCCACGATAATGTCGCCGGCATAGGCATGACCGACCTCAGTCATGTCGCGGCCGCACATCACATACAGGTGAGCCAGACGATCGCTCTTGCGGGTACGCGCGTTGATCAGCTCAAGGCCCGGCTCAAGCGTACCCGTCAGCACCTTGATAAAGCTGATGCGGCCCTGCTGCGGATCGGCCAGGGTCTTAAACACAAACGCCACCGGACGGTCATCGTCACTCGAAATCTTAAGCGAATCACCGTCGATGAGCGGCATCTCGCCGTAGTCGGTCGGCGCCGGGAAGTACGTGGCGATGTCGTCCATCAGCGAGTTGACGCCCTGCTCCTTAATGCAATCGCCCGCAAAGACCGGCACAAAGATGCGCTCGGCGATCGCCTTAGACAGCAGGCCTTCAAGCTCCTCCTGCGTCAGCGTCTCCTCGCCTTCCAGGTATTTCATCATCAGCTCGTCGTCAGCCTCGGCCACCAGCTCGCACAGATGGTCATGGGCCTCCTCGGCCTGGGCACGATACTCATCGGGAATCTCCGACTCAACGGCCTCGGCGCCGTTGCAGTGGCGCGCCTTCATGCGCACCAGGTCGATGATGCCGTCAAAGTCCTCGCCCTCGCCCCAGGGAAGGGTCACGGCGCCCAGGCGCGTGCCAAAGCGCTCCTGCAGCAGGTCCATCGTGGTCGCAAAGCTGGCCTCGGAGCGCGACAGGCGGTTTACGAACACCGCGCGTGCCAGGCGTAGGTCCTCGGCGGCATACCAGAGCTTAACCGTCGTAGGCTGCGGGCCGGCCTCGGCGTCGACCACAAACAGAGCCGTCTCGCAGACGCTCATCGCGGCATAGGCGTCGCCGATAAAATCGGGGTAGCACGGGGCATCGAGCACATTGATGCGCGCGCCCTTCCAGTCGATCGGCGCGATGGTCGTCGAGATGGAAAATGCACGCTTGACCTCTTCGGGGTCATAGTCGAGCGTGGGCTTGGTGCCGTCGTGGCCGCCCAGGCGGGCGGTCTTGCCGGAAAGGTGGAGCATGGCCTCGGCGAGTGAAGTCTTGCCCACCCCGCCTTGGCCTACGAGCACCACGTTCCTTACGTTACCGGTCTTGGGAGCACCCATGATGACCTCCTTGCAGGGCCGCGCGCAATGCGCGACGCCAACGGGGAGAGTTCGCGGTCGGTGCCGTCCCGGGAGCAGCATGGTCGGCAGCCGAGCCGACTCACCCTCCAAATGTCCTATGCCACCACCCTACCCTCACGGACGGCTGTCCATGCATACCTTTCGGCACACGTATGAATACAGGCGGCGAGAGGAAGAGACAAGCTTGTGGGGCAATTATTGAACCCCGTCGATGTAAACAAAAAGCCGCCACAGACCGTAAGACCTGTGGCGGCTTCGCCTCAATTAATAGTTGAGTAAATACCTGAGTCTATCCCTCGATACGGCTCAAGAACTCACGCGTGCGCTGCTCGCGCGGATGGTCGATAACCTGCTCGGCAGGTCCCTCCTCGACAATGCGACCGCCGTCCATAAAGACCACGCGGTCGGCAACATCGCGCGCAAACTGCATTGCGTGGGTCACGATCACCATCGTCATGTTCTGCGCAGCGAGGTCCTTAATGACACGCAGCACCTCGGCCGTCAGCTCGGGGTCGAGCGCCGAGGTCGGCTCGTCAAAGAACAGGATCTCCGGGTCGAGCGCTAGGGCGCGGGCAATACTCACGCGCTGCTGCTGACCGCCCGAAAGCTCACACGGAACCTTGTTCTCGTTGCCCACAAGCCCCATCTGAGCAATTAATTCATGCGCACGAGCTTCCGCCTGCTCGCGCGGGCGCTTAAGCACGCGGATCGGCGCGTCGATGATGTTTTTCATCACGGTATAGTGCGGGAACAGGTTGTAATTTTGGAACACCAGGCCGAATCGCGAGCGCGCCTGCTTGGGCACATCGCCCTTCGCATAGACCGCGCCCGAACCCGCATCCGTCGCAACGGCAAGGTCACCAAACGAGAGCGAGCCTCCGTCGAGTGTCTCGAGCAGCGTGGCACACCGCAGCAGCGTGGACTTGCCGCCACCCGAAGGCCCGATAATCGCCACGACCTCGCCACGCTTCACCTCAAGCGAGATATCCTTGAGCACCTCATTGCCGCCAAACGCCTTACGCGCGCTTTCGATTTTCATCACTGAGTTAGTCATGATAATAGTCCAGCTTCTTTTCGGCAGCGCCCAGCAGCATCTCGACCACAAAGTTAAAGACCCAGTAGATCAGCGCCGCAATCGCAAACGGCACCATGCTCACTTGCGAGGCGACCAGCGCCTTGGCCGTCGAGAACATCTCCCCCACGCCGATGGCAAACGCCAGCGACGTGTCCTTGACCAGCGTGATGATCTCGTTGCCCATCGCCGGCAGAATACGCTTGGCGACCTGCGGCATCACGATGTACAAAAACGTCTGCACGCGCGAATAGCCCAGCACCTCGGCGGCCTCATATTGACCGCGCGGAATGGACTGCAGGCCCGAGCGATAGATCTCGGCAAAGTAGCCGGCGTAGTTGATGATGAACGCCACGACACACGCCGTCCACTTGGAATCGGGCGTGAGTGAAATGCCAAACACGTAGTACGGGGCAAAGTAGATGGCAAACATCTGCAGCATGAGCGGCGTACCGCGCATCACCGAAATATAGATGCGCGCAATCCAGCGCAGCGGCGCGATTTTGCTCATGCGCATGAACGCCACGGGGATTCCCAGCGGAATCGACCCGAGCAGCGTCAGTACAAACAGCTGCAAACTGACCAAGAACCCCTGGCCAAGCATCTGCATCATGACCTGAATAGACAACCTACCCTCTCTTTCACAGCAACAGAACAGCGAATTTTACTCTCAAATAGGCACAGTGCCCAAGATTGCGAGCGACAAGCCCGACGAAGCGTACTTTGGTACGCGAGGAGGGTTGGAGCCGCAAGGTTGGGTGCTGTGGCTATTTGAGAACCCAGTTGTCGAAGGATAGACCGTAATCTGCGTATTTATCGCACAGGTCCTTGACCGTGCCGTCCTCGTAGAGCGCCTTGAGCGACTCGGTCACGGCGTCGGCCGACTTGGTGTCGCCCTTCTTAAAGCCGACGGCGTAGTGCTCGCTGGACAGCGGCTTGTCGAGCTGCGTATAGGCATCGGGCTTGGCGGCAAGCTGATACTGGGCAATCGAAAGGTCGCAAGCCACGGCATCGACCGCGCCGCTCTCGAGCTGCATAAAGGCCGTGTTGTACTCGCCGATGGTATCGAGCGTGGCAAACGTCGCGGCCAGATCCTTCTGGTCGCCCTCGAGCACATCCTGCGCAGCGGAATCGGTCTGAGTGATCACGGTCTTGCCAGCGAGATCGTCCCAGCTCTTGATACCCGCGTCCTTCTTGACCACCAACACCTGCTCGTTGAGCATATACGGCTCGGAGAACGTGTAGTCGTCCTCGCGGCCCTCCATGGTAAAGCCGTTCCAGATGCAGTTGATGGCGCCGGAGTTGAGCAGCGTGTCCTTGGCATCCCAATCGATGGCCTCGTAATCGACATCCCAGCCCTGCTTATCGGCAACGGCCTTGGCAAGGTCAAGGTCAAAGCCCGTGTACTCGCCGTCATCGCCCACAAAGCCGTACGGAGGGTAGGACTTGTCAAAGCCCACCACGAGCTTCTTGGACTCCGCGGCGCCCTTCACATCCTTGGCCGCGGCAGAACCAGCAGCGGAGCCCTTGCCAGCACCACCGCCGCAGCCGACAAGACCAAGGCCAAGCACCGTGGCGAGCGAGCCGGCTAGACCAACAAACTGACGACGAGACATATCGGTATTCATGGTATTCCCCCTCGATAGCACTTTAGTTAGGTAAAGTGAGTCATGTAACGTTCAGAATCATACACTTTAGTGAAATGGAGTACAAGGGAGGGCTTGCCCGGCGCGGGCGGGGAGCGGCGCGGAATTAAGTTTATCGCGAGTTCCGCACGCAAAGGAAAGCACTAAATGTGCTTTCCGTCTTGCGCAGGACTGTAGAGCAGGAAACTTAATTCCGCGCCGCTCCCCGCCCGCGCCGGGCAAACGTCGTTGGGCTTATCACTGACAGGAAATGGCCGCTTGCATATCGTCCACTAGCTTGGCACGGTACAATTGCTTCGGACTTTTCTTTTTCTTTAATAGTGGAGTTAATTCATGGCAGAATCTCGTGCGGAGCGTAAGGCTCGTCGTGCTTTGATCGAGGCGGCTGAGGGGTCGGAGGAGAAAAAATCTTCTACGAAATCCAAGTCGTCTCAGGATGCGAAGGGTAAGTCGGCCAAGGGCAAGGCTAAGGCCAAGCGCCCCAGTTCTCGTCGGAGCGAGGATAAGGCATCTCAGACTCGCTCCAAGCGCTCGCATAAAGATCCGGTTTCGTCTGCGCGTAAGGTTGTGGACCCCAAGTCTCCCTGTTCGATCATGAAAGCTTGCGGTGGGTGCACGGCGCTCAATCGTCCTTATAAGAAGCAGTTGGCGGCCAAGCAGGCTGCTATGGAGGAGCTGTTTGCTGAGCTCTGTGAGCGCGAGGGCATTAGCGTTGATCCCATTCGCGGTATGGGTGTTACCCTGGGCGACCCGGGCAAGTATCCTGCGCCGCGTGGTTTTCGTCATAAGGCTGCCACTCCGTTTGCTCCCGGCAAAGAGGGCGCTGTCCGCTGCGGCTTTTTTGAACGTGGGACGCACAGGATCGTTGCTGTTCCTGAATGCCCTGTCGAGGCGCCGGGCACTCGTCAGATTCTCAACGGCATCGCTCGCGAGGCCGAACGTCTGCATATTCCTGCCTTTAACGAAGACAAGCATCTGGGGCTGCTTCGCTATGCCGTCGTTCGCTGCGGCTGGCGCACCGACCAGATTATGGTCACCCTCGTGACCGCTCAGCGCGACCTGCCGCATGCGCAGGAGTTCTTTGAGGCTGTCGCCGCACTCGATCCGCATATCGTCACCGTCGCTCAGAACATCAACGGTCGCCCCGGCAATGCCATCTTGGGTGAGGAGACTCGTATCGTCTATGGCGCCGAATGCATGCGCGACCAGCTGCTCGGCTGCGAGTTCGATATCTCCCCCACCGCGTTCTACCAGACCAACCCGCAGCAGACCGAGCTGCTCTACCAGCTCGCCATCGACGGCATGGACCTGCGTCAGGGCGACGTGCTTATGGATGCCTACTGCGGCAGCGGTACCATCGGTCTTTGCGCAGCCAAGGCCGCCCAGGACAAGGGTATCGGTATCATGCTGCTTGGCGTGGAGCGAAACCCGGCGGGTATTGCCGACGCACGCCGCAATGCCGAGCTCAACGGCCTCACCCGCAGTGCCTGGTTTATGGCCGACGATGCAACCGACTATATCCTGGATGCCGCCGACAACAACGAGCGCGTCGACGTCCTCTCCATCGACCCGCCGCGCGCCGGCTCCACCCCCGAGTTTCTCGAAGCCGCCTGCGCGCTTAAGCCGCGCCGCATCACCTATATCAGCTGCAACCCCGTGACCCAGGAGCGTGACCTGCACCAGCTCCTCGATGGAGGCTATCGCCTGCTCAAGATCACGCCAGTCGATATGTTCCCCCATACCGACCACACCGAAACCGTAGCGGTCCTCGAGCGCCGATAATCTACCAGTACAAGAAAAAAAGGGGGGGGTGGCCCGTCTGGACCGCCCCCCCCTTCGTTGGTATATATGCCCCGTTACATACTTTTGCGCAGGTCGCACACGCCGGCTGCCGCCATCTCGCGCAGCAGCGTCTCGCGGTCGCGCGTCACGATCAGGTCCAGCGGGAAATGAATCTCGTCGAGCATCTTGCGTGCGTGATCGAGCTTGCCAATGGCCATGCCAATGTGGGCATCGGTCGACACGCCAATACCCACGCCCAGCTCGGCGCAGCGCTCGGCGATCTTGCGGCATACAGCCCAATGCTCAGTGTCGACACCGTGTTCAAGACTATGGTTGTTGATCTCGATAATCTTGTGCTTGGCCTTAGCCGCCAACAGCACCTCGTCGATATCGAACGGCACGCCCGAGCGACCCGCGTGGCCCAGCATGAACACCTTGGGATGTTCCAAGGCATTGATATACATCTCGGTCGTTTGGGCCAGCGTCGCACCCTCAGCAATCTGCGGATTATGCACGCTTGCAACCAAATAATCCAAATTACGCGTAACCAAATCGAACAGTGAATGCTGACGGCTGTACGAATCGCCGGCGATATCGAGCGTGACAGGAGTGTCCTCGCCAAACAGGCTTCCGTCCATCGAAACGATATCGGCCTCGGCACCACGCAGCACTAGCACGCCGCTCCATATGCGCGGCCAGATATCCTGGTTGATAAAGAACTGGTAACTGCGCAGGTCATCGGGACAAGCCGAAACCATAGAGCTCAGGTGATCGGCAGATCCGAGTACCTGCAGGCCGCGCTCTGCCGCCCAGTACACATTCTCCTCAATGGTCGAATATGCATGCGCAGAAAACATCGTATGGGTATGAATGTCACAAGAAAGAAGGTAGGGCATCGGGTCTCCTTATCCGGCATGGCCGTCGCGTATATTCATTGTACGCATAGCCTTCGGCAGTCGTAAAACTGCTTCATCCCAATCACACAACGGCATAGACAACGGGGTCTGGCTTAGCACCAAACCCCGTTTCACGTAAAACATTGTAAGCAGAGCGCTTTACTTTCGACGATATTCGTCGGCCAGTTGCTTCCAGGCAGGCAACGAATTGACGATGGTCTCGTGGCTCACACAGTAGCCAAGGCGGAACCAGCCCGGCATGCCAAAGCTATCCGAAGGCACCGCGAGCAGCTCATACTTCTTCGCGCGCTCGCAGAAAGCGTTCGCATCGGGCTCCAGCGCCTTCACCCACAGGTAGAATGCACCATCCGGCTCAACATAGGTGTAGCCGTACTCCGCCAGTGCATCGGTAAGCGCGGTGCGGTTGCGCGCATAGGCCTCAACGTCACTCGGCTCATCGATGCAATCAATAATCACACGCTGGAAGAGCGCCGGAGCGCACACGAAGCCCAGCGTACGGGCGGCACCGGCAACGGCGGGCATTAGACGAGCTGCCTGAGGATTCGTATTGGGGACCAAAATCCAGCCCACGCGCTCACCAGGCAGCGACAGCGACTTAGAATACGAGTAGCACACCACGGTGTTCTCGTAGATCGAGGGCACCCAAGCCACCTCGGCACCGTACACGATCTCGCGGTACGGCTCATCAGAGATGAGCATAATCGGATTCTCGGGATCACGCTTGGCGTTGACCTCGCGCAGAACATTGGCCAGTCGCGTCAGCGTGTCGCGTGTATATACGGCACCGGTCGGATTGTTGGGCGAGTCGATGATGACGGCAGTCGTCTTATCGGTAATCGCCTTGAGCACGTTGTCCACGCTCAGCTGGAACGCATCTTCATCGGCGAGCGCCTCAACACACGTACAGCCGGCCTTCTCAATCCAAACGCGATACTCCGGAAAGTATGGGGCGATAACAATAACCTCGTCGCCCGGGTTCGTAACGGCGTTGAGCGTGCAGGTGAGCGAAGCCGCGGCACCCACCGTCATAAAGACGTCTTTGCCCTCATAGTTCGTGCCAAAGCGACGGTTGAGCGAGTCGGCGACGGCCGCTCGACATTGCGGCAGACCCGGCGCAGGCGTGTATCCATGCAGCTGGTCGCTCGGCAGCTCCAATGCCTTCTTAATGGACTCAGCCACGGCGGCAGGTGCCGGAACGCTCGGGTTACCCAGCGAAAAATCGAATACGTTCTCCGCACCGATCTGTGCCTTGCGCTCAAGGCCATAGCTAAAGATCTCACGGATGATGGAGCTTTCCGCACCGCGAGCATACATAGTTTCGTTGATCATCTGTTCCCCTTTCGCATAGGCGCTATTGTACGCTTTAGCTGAGCAAAGTGCCGCAGCAATGTTGATTGGGGACAGACTTAAATGCGTGAAAACGCTCATTTAAGTCTGTCCCCAATCAACATATCGCTCAAAAGAAAAGCCTCCACAGGTTTCCCCGCAGAGGCTTTCGCTACAAGAACTATTTGTCGGCATCGGTGTTGCCGTCAGCGTTGGCAGCATTGCCATCACCGGCATCATCGGATGCGGCTTCGGCATCCTCCTGCATGGCCGCCTGCGCAAAGGCCGCAGCATCAGCCGCCAGCTCCTCCTCGCTCATGCGAGGCGAGCACTTCTTGGTCGGCATGCCGGCCGCCTTGGCGTTGCGCTCCTCCTTGGCCGCCAGGATATCGCCCTCGCGCTCAAGGTAAGCATCCCACTCGTTGTCGAGCAGGGCGTTCACGGCGTCGCCTTCGACGGTCTCGCGCTCAAGCAGCACCTTCGCCATCAGATCGAGCTGATCGCGACGGGCATCCAAAATCTCGACCGCACGGCGATGGGCTTCGCGCATGATGCGCTGAACCTCGATATCGATGCGGCGTGCCGTCTCCTCGGAGTAATCCTGGTGATCGGCGTAATCGCGACCAAGGAACACCTGATGCTGCGCCTCGCCAAACACTTGCGTGCCCAGCTCCTCGCTCATGCCCAGGCGCGTGACCATCTCGCGCGCCATCTTGGTTGCGCGCTCCAGATCGTTGCTCGCGCCCGACGTAATGTCATCGCACATGAGCTCCTCGGCAACGCGACCGCCCAAGAACACGGCGAGCTCGTCGAGCATCTCGTTCTTGGTCTTGAGGAAGTGGTCCTCCTGCGGAAGCTGCAGCGTGTAGCCCAGAGCCTGACCGCGGCTGACGATCGAGATCTTGTGGACCGGATCGGAGTGCTCCAGGATGTGGCCCACCAGGGCGTGACCGCTCTCGTGGTAGGCAATCGTGGTGCGCTCGGCCTCGGTCATCACGCGACCCTTGCGCTGCGGTCCGGCAATCACGCGCTCCATCGATTCCTCGACCTCGTCCATCGAGATCACGGAACGATGACGGCGAGCGGCCAGCAACGCAGACTCGTTGAGCAGGTTCGCCAAATCGGCACCAGTAAAGCCAACGGTCATCTGGGCGAGCTTCTCAAACTTAACGTCCTCGTCCATCGGCTTGTTCTCGGCATGCACGCGCAAGATCTGCTCGCGGCCCTTCACATCCGGACGGTCGACCGTAACCTGACGGTCAAAACGGCCGGGACGCAGCAATGCCGGATCCAAGATGTCAGGACGGTTGGTCGCAGCGATTAGGATGACCGACTCGCTTTCCTCAAAGCCGTCCATCTCGACCAGCAGCTGGTTGAGCGTCTGCTCGCGCTCGTCGTGACCGCCGCCCAGACCAGCTCCGCGCTGACGTCCCACGGCATCGATCTCGTCAATAAAGATGATCGACGGAGCCTGAGACTTGGCCTCCTTAAAGAGGTCGCGCACGCGGCTGGCACCGACACCCACGAACATCTCGACAAAGTCAGAACCAGAGATGCTAAAGAACGGCACGCCCGCCTCGCCGGCAACGGCCTTGGCCAGCAGCGTTTTACCGGTGCCCGGAGGGCCAACCAGCAACACGCCACGCGGGATCTTGGCGCCCAGCTTGCGATAGCGATCCGGATCGCTCAAAAAGTCACGGATCTCCTCGAGCTCCTCGACTGCCTCGTCCACGCCGGCAACGTCTTCAAACTTGACCTTGGGGCGTGTGGCCTCGTTGGTCTTGGCGTTGGTCTTGCCAAACTGCATGTTCCTGTTGTTGGCGCCCATCATCTGGCGCATAAAGTAGAACATGATGGCGATAAGGGCGATCGTCGGAAGCACACTCATCGCCAAGTCGCCCCAAAAATCGGGATCGTTGGTGTTGACGATGTACTTGGTATCGGGGTGCTCCGCCATGAGCTCGGCAAGCGAATCGGAGCCGACATAGGTCGAGGAGAAGCTCTTGAGCTCGCTCGTATCGCCCTTGTCCTTCTTCGTCTTCCAGTAATGACCCGTCACGCTTCCGTCTTGAACCGTATAGGTCAGATCTTCGACGCGATCCTGCTTGATGGCGCTGACCATCTCGCTCGTCGCGAGCTTAACGGTATTGCTGGAGCTGGCAAAGCCGGAGCCCATATTAAAGAAGGCATAGCCCAGAAGCGCGCAAGCCAAAAGAAAATACAGCCAGCCCGTACGCGTGGGCTTCTTGCCTCCGGGCATCCCCGGGATCTTAGGCTCCCGGGGAGTCTGGGAATTGTTATCGTTACGGTCGTCGGGCATCTTACGAATAAACCTCCGGTTTCAAAATGCCCAGATACGGAAGGTTGCGATAGCGCTCGGCATAGTCGAGGCCGTAGCCCACCACAAAGGCATCGGGGCAATGGGTTCCAACATACTTGGGCGTGATGGCCGAGACGCGGCCCTCAACGTCCTTCCACAGGAAGGCAGCGACCTCCAGCGAGGCGGGCTTGCGGCTCTCGAGGTTCTTCATCAGATACTTGAGCGTCAGGCCCGAGTCCAGAATGTCCTCGACGATCAGCACGTCGCGACCGCGGATGTCGATATCCAGGTCCTTAATGATACGCACGATACCCGAGGACTTCACACCGTCGCCGTAGCTCGAAACAGCCATGAAATCGATGTTGGTCGGCAGCTCGATCTTACGCATCAGGTCGCCCATAAAGACCACGGCGCCGCGCAGGACCGCAATCAGCACCAGATCCTTACCCGCGTAGTCGCGAGTAATCTGCTCGCCTAGGCGAGAGACGATACCGTCGATATCCTCCTGCGTGAACAGAACCTTCTCGATATCCGGATGTTGAGAAGCCATGACAACCCTTTCTTGTGCTTATCGCCCACACACCGCCGTATGGACGCGAACTTCACATTCTAGCAGCGCACGGGGTAAATTTACCAGCCCGTGCGCCATCAGCGCGGGAATACCGTCAACGTCGCACAGAATAGCAGGCGTGGGACGCTATTCCGCATCGACCACGCGGAGCAGATATGCCACGCGCGTTGCGGCCGTGCACTTAAAACGCTCGTCCGCGCGAACTCCGGCGACCCACACCACGGCACCCCCCGGCGCCGTCCTCACCATGGGCACGCCGGCGCGCTCGGAAACGGGAATGCGAGCCTCACCTAGCAAGTCGGATACTTTCTTGCTTCGACCACTCATCCCTAACGGGCACATCACGTCTCCCGGTGCGGGACCGTCCACCCACAGGCGCGCCAATCGCGCCTCGGCAGGGATCTCGCCACGCGAGCCCGCCAGGATCCGCTCACTATCGCTGTCGGCAAAACCCAGGGCAGCCGCGTCTACCAAAGCTGTCACTTCCCCGGCAGCCGCGAGCTCACGGGCACGCCGCACGATATCGCATCCCGGCTCAACGGCCATCGGTTCTGTGACCAGCATACGTCCCCCGCCCAACGGCAAACGACCAGGTACGGTAACCCAGTCCGCGACCAGGCCCTCGCGAGCCGCCGGCGCCTTAAACGCCAGCATGCCAAACTCAATGCGCGCGTCAATCCCCGCCGGAAGCGTGACCGAGCCGGCGCCCTCGGCAACGCAGGAAAGAACTCGCTCCACATGTCGCATCTCTGGACGAGCGTCCGGATCGATGCGCTTAATCGCCAGTCGCACGATGCGCCGCGCGATTACCACCTCGGCCGCAGCAAGGCGCCTGGCATCGAGCACCAGCGCGCCCGCCACCTCCTTACGCAGGCAGCTTCGAAACGCCTGTGCCGAAAGCTGAGACAAAAACGCGTCTTCATCGCCTAAGATCTCGCAGGCGGCGCCAATCGTCTTGCAGACGCTCGCATTACGCTGTGCCACCACTGGCATTACCCGATGGCGCACGTAGTTTCGCAGATACGAGATATCCTCATTGCTCTCGTCTTCACGCCACGGCTGACCATGTACCTGTAGATAGCCCACGAGCTCGCCATGAGTTAGGTCGAGCAAGGGACGCACCACGATATTCCTCCGGCGAGGAATGCTCGATAGGCCAGCGGGCCCCGAGCCCTTAATCGCGTTCATCAAAAACGTTTCCGCGCGATCCGAAGACGTGTGCGCGGTGCAGATACGAGCCGCCGTTCGCGGTGCCCCCGTCTGGGCACAGAGCTCGCGAACATACCTCCGCGCCGCGGCATAGCGCACCTCGCGGGCCGCGGCCTCAATATTGCCCGACTCCCCATCAAAATAAGCGTGCTCCACGCACAGCGGTAAACCATATTTCGCGCAGAGCTCACGCACAAAGGCCTCGTCGCCATCGGACGCCTTGCCGCGCAGATGATGGTTTACATGCAGCACATGCAGGCGCTCGCGAGCAATGGGGGCAACACCGCGTCCGTCTTGGATATCCAGCTTTGATGTGCACGCCATAAGAAGCAGTGCCGTCGAGTCCGCGCCGCCTGATACCATGAGCACGACAGGAGCAGCCTGCTGCCTCGTTCGGGTCTCATCGACTGCCCCGGGCACGGCATGGTGTCCGTAATGCTGTGATACCGTTGGCATTCGCTTCCTCCTCTATTCGTCCGCACCCATTGTATCCTTTGGAATCTTATGTTTCGTCTGCACCTTCATATCCTCGGCAGTGGCTCTAAAGGCAACTGCGCACTCATTGAGGGCCCGCAGGGGCTCATTATGGTCGATGACGGACTGTCTCGCCGCGAGACATTAAAGCGCATGGCAGAACTGGGGCTCTCGACAGACAACGTCTCGGCTCTTCTCATTACTCATGAGCATAGCGATCACATCAAGGGCCTCGATGTCTGGTGCAAGCACTGGCACGGCCCCCTCTTTGCCAGCAGGGGCACGCTTTCGTGCAAAGAAACCCTCGCACATCTACCCGTAGAGGAATTTGACCCCGGCGACACGCTTTCCATTGCCGGCATCCGCGTGCGAACCTACTCAACATCACACGATGTCATCAATCCAGTCGGCTATCGATTCGACGCCCTCGATGATTCCATCGGCTTTGCCACCGACACCGGAGAGCTATCAAGCCAAGCCATGAACACCCTCAAAGATTGTCGAGTCCTCGCGCTCGAAAGCAACCACGATGTGACCATGCTGCGCGAGGGAGAATATCCCCGCTTTCTTCAGGAGCGCATCCTGTCTGCAAGGGGGCACCTCTCCAACGACCAAGCCGCCGAAGCCGCGCGCGAACTCGTTACCGATCGCACCGAACAGCTCATTGCCATGCATATCAGCCAAGATAACAATCGCCCGAGCCTTACCGTCAAAAGCTATTCCAAAGCTCTGGCCGCAACCCTGGATGACGAGGTCGGCAGCTCCGCAACCCTTCTCCAAGGATCGCGAAAACTCTCGATACGCCCTGCGAGTCAATATCAGCCGGCAACCATTCAATAGACTGTCCTAGACAGCAAAAGGGGCCGAGAATCGCTTCCCAGCCCCTTTTGCTGTCTTTTAATAGCGCAGAACACCAACTTAATAGCGCAGAACACCAACGAAGTTAGTCGATGGAGATCTTCGTAACGTTCTTCTTCTCGACGATCTTGGGAACCGTAACGGTCAGGATGCCGTCAGCGTACTTAGCCGAGAGGCCCTCGCTCGAAGCGTCCTTTAGATACACGCCACGCGTCGCGCTGTACGAGCTGAACTCCTTCTGCAGGAAGTTCTTGCCCTCGTTCTCCTCGTCTTCCTCGACATTCACGCTAATGGACAGACGGCCCTCATTGAGCTCGACATCGATATCGTCCTTGGCGACACCGGTCAGATAGGCCTTGACCTCATAGCCGTCGCCCTTATCCTCAACGTCAACGGGAAACGCCTTGGAAGCAATCGAGTTGTTTGCAAGGTCGGTCATATCATCAAACAGATCGAACAGCGAGCTAGCAGAAGGACGAACGCCAAAAACCGAACGATAAGGAACCATGCTTGCCATGTTTACCACTCCTTTTAGGACTGCCGAGCCATCTTCTAGGTGACTGGGACTTCTTTTGACGCTCTTATATATGCCCACACAGTGCTTATATATACATTGACTATAAAGTTTTTTGAGTCAAGTACTATAAGCATATCTAAGTGTGTATGGCTCAGGTTTTAGTAAGGTTAAGGTTCTTTGAACCAGAGCTTAAATAACGAGTATGTTCGCAGCTACAAATAACAAGGGGCTTACAATGAGCGCGTACACGTTGTTGGTAACGAGCTAAAGGGCATCATGGACGACCAAAACCAGAACAAAATATTTATGCCGACGCAGGGGGAAGATACTTCCAGGCAACCGCCACGGTTCCATCGCCCCCACATCTCGCAAGAGCCCATTAATGATCCGGAGCCCGAGTATGTGACGAGAAATCGATATCAAACACTCGAGGATGCCCAAACGGGACGTAAACATATGGGCGTCGCCTCGGGAGACCCTGTATATCTGAAAGACGCACCATTATCTAAAAACAGCGCAGTTAGTGATGAGCCACTGAAAGCATCAGCCGCTCATCAACAAAGAGGTTCTCGACCCAAGCAAACCTTGACGCATTCGGCTCGCTATCTCGAAACGCCAAAACAGGGAAAATCAATCTTCGTTTCGTCAAGTAAAAGACGCAAGCAGCATCGACTGACAATCCTGCTTTTGATCATTGTGGCCATAGCAGTTGCCCTTGTTATTAGATTTATCTTCTTTAAATAAGGGCTCAATACCAAAAACGATAAGATCGTCTGGTGTAATTGAGTCATTTACGCCCCATAAACGCAAAAAAGGGGGAGGCCGCGAGGCCTCCCCCTTCTTCAAGTCATCCGACGGCTCGGTGCCGTCCACCGGTCAGCGGCGCCCTGGCCTCCCACGGGCTGGCCCCGCAGTACTCTCGGCGCGATGGGGCTTAGCTTCCGGGTTCGGAACGGGACCGGGCGTGCCCCCCATGCTCTGGCCGCTGACCGGTGGGCGGCGCCCACCGTTACGGTGTCC
>NZ_QSRV01000023.1:0-37878 GCF_003437235.1 Collinsella sp. TF07-1 | reverse complement strand
AGATCAAGTCGTCCTCGCAGACGCTCAAGCAGGAATACCTCGATACATACGAGCGAGGTGAATGACATGATACTATTTGAACAGCTGAAGTCCAATGCGTCGCGCATGGCTGTCTACGCCATCCTCGTGGCAACGGCTTTATGCGGAATCGCGGCACCCGTCTATGCGCTCAACGGGGAGAAAGGCGATGTCGAACCCGCGTACATGGCTTCGACGGTTAAGGACCGGTACAAAGCCTTCTCTGGAGACACATTTTACGTAGCAGAGTACGACACGACCTACCGTCAGCTTCGCTACAACAAGGGCTACGACTATCTAGGCGCAGAGGCAATCAGCTATACGTCGGGTTGGTACCGCTCCAACTATGGACACATAACCCAGTTCAAGTGTAACTACCGTGTGTACAACTAAAGCAACCGGCTGGGACGAGGGGCGACGCAAAAGCGTCGCCCCCGTTTTTAACCATGCCAGCTGAACCTGGTTCAGTTTGGTTGATTTCCGATCTCAGCCGAACACATTGAGCGGAAAGGCCGTTCCCGCAGTCAGTCGAACGTCCCCGGGGCCCTTCTCAAGCCCCGGGGACGGCATTTTCCCAGTTGAAGGAACGGTGGAGATGTGTTTCGATGGGTCAGATTCGTGTCGTTCCGAAAAGACCGTGAACCTTTTGTGGGACGCGCGGCGCCGTGGTACCATAACCGAGTTTGTTGTCTTGGTCGGAAACCAAGACGCCTTATGCGCTGATCGGTAACCAGCGCCTGACCAATAAGGAGTCCTACCATGAAGCAGGGTATCCATCCCCAGTATGTCGAGTGCACGGTGACGTGCTCCTGCGGCAACACCTTCAAGACGCACGCTACCGTGTCCGAGATGAAGGTCGAGCTTTGCAACGAGTGCCACCCGTTCTACACCGGCCAGCAGAAGTTCGTCGACACCGGTGGACGCGTCCAGCGCTTCGCCGACAAGTTCGGTGGCGCCGCTGCCGCCCAGCTCAAGAAGGCTGAGGAGGCCAAGGCTGCCAAGGCCGCCAAGGCTGCTGAGGCCGAGGCCGCTCGCAAGGCCGCCGCTGAGGCTAAGGCTGCCGAGAAGGCTAAGCGTGCCGCTAAGTTCGCCGAGGAGGCTGCCAAGCAGGCCGCCGAGGCTCCCGTCGAGGAGGCCGCTGCCGAGGCCGAGACCACCGAGGCTGCTGAGTAAATAGCTCGCCGAGAGAATCGCTCGCATTCATGGCATGAGGGCCGTGCATCCATTTGGGTGCGCGGCCCTTTTTCTTTTTAAATTAGTGCAAACTAACCTTTCCCCATGACACCACATGGCAGAGAGGCGGCGTTTGCCCAGATAGACCTGCCAAAATTAACCTGTCCCATTGTGGCAGGTTGGTCGTAGTTATTACGTGGCGGTCGAGCTCGACCGTATAGGCCGCGCCTTGTTTGGCTAAAGTACAATCATCTGTGTTTAACTCGTCCGCAGCTGCACGGCGTGGGCGATGGCCAAAAAGGAAAACCACATGGGATTCATGTCAAAGCTGCTGTCCTTTGGATCCGATAAGGACCTTAAGCGCTACTACAAGATCGTCGACCAGATCAACGGTCTTGAGCCCCAGTTTGAGAAGATGACCGAGGAGGAACTCCGCGGCCAGACCGATAAGTTCCGCGAGCGTTACGCCAACGGCGAGTCGCTCGACGACATGCTCCCCGAGGCTTTTGCCACCGTGCGCGAGGCTTCCAAGCGCACCATGGGTATGCGCCACTTTGACGTGCAGCTCATTGGCGCCATGGCACTGCACGAGGGCCACATCGCCGAGATGAAGACCGGCGAGGGCAAGACGCTCGTCTCCACCTTGGCCGGCTACCTCAACGCTATCGCCGGCAAGGGCGTGCATGTCGTTACCGTCAATGATTACCTTGCCAAGCGCGACTCCGAGTGGATGGGCCGCATCTATAAGTACTTGGGCATGACCGTCGGTCTGCTCCAGAACAACATGCCGCTCGAGCTCAAGCGCCCGGCCTACCAGGCCGACGTCACCTACGGCACCAACTCCGAGTTCGGCTTTGATTACCTGCGCGACAACATGGTCACCCGTCCCGAGCAGCGCGTGCAGCGCGGTCACAACTACGCCATCGTCGACGAGGTCGACTCCATCCTGATCGATGAGGCTCGCACCCCGCTGATCATCTCGGGCGCTGGCACCAAGTCCGCCAGTACCTACAAGGACTTCGCGCGTGCCGTGCGTGGCCTTGAGCGCGGCGAGGACGTGTCGCACGACATGCTTACCGCCACCGAGGACGTTGAACCCACGGGCGACTACGTCATGGACGAGGCCAAGCACACCATCGCCGCCACCGAGCGCGGCCTTAAGAAAATCGAGCGCCGCCTGGGTATCGATGACATCTACGCCGACCTTTCGGGTCAGCTGGTCAACCACCTGCAACAGGCGCTGAAGGCCCAGTACATGTTCCACCGCGACAAGCAGTACGTGGTCACCAACGGCGAGGTTAAGATCGTCGACGAGTTCACCGGCCGCATTATGGAAGGTCGCCGTTACTCCGAGGGCCTGCACCAGGCCATCGAGGCCAAAGAGGGCGTGCTCGTACGCGAGGAGAACCAGACCCTGGCCACCATCACCCTGCAGAACTACTTCCGTCTGTATGACAAGCTCTCCGGCATGACCGGCACGGCACTTACCGAGGATGCCGAGTTCCGCGAGATCTACAAGCTGCCCGTCGAGGTCATCCCCTCCAACAAGCCCGTGCAGCGCGTGGACCACGAGGACCTGGTGTACCGCACCATTCAGGCCAAGTACAACGCCGTCGCCGACGATGTCGAGCAGCGTCACGCCAAGGGCCAGCCGGTCCTGGTGGGCACCGTCTCCATCGAGAGCTCCGAGAAGCTGTCCGCCGCCCTTACCAAGCGCGGCATCGCACACGAGGTCCTCAACGCCAAGCACCATGAACGCGAGGCCCACATCGTTGCCCAGGCCGGACGCTACGGCGCCGTGACCATCGCTACCAACATGGCCGGTCGTGGTACCGACATCCTGTTGGGCGGCAACCCCGACGAGCTGGTGCGCGAGCGCCTTGAGTACGAGGGCCTGACCATGGAGGACGTGACGCCCGAGCAGCTTGAGCAGTTTAACGCCGAGGCCAAGGAGACCTGCAAGGCCGAGCGCGAGCGCGTGCTTGCCGCCGGCGGCCTGACCGTTATCGGCACCGAGCGCCACGAGTCCCGTCGTATCGACAACCAGCTGCGCGGCCGCTCCGGCCGTCAGGGCGATCCGGGCGAGACCCAGTTCTACCTGTCGCTCGAGGACGACCTCATGCGCCTGTTCGGCGGCGACAAGATGGACCGCGTCTCCAAGATGATGGTCACGGCCGACATGGGCGACGACATGCCCATCCAGCACAAGATCATCTCCAAGGCCGTCGAGAGCGCCCAGCACAAGGTCGAGAGCATCAACTTCTCCATGCGCAAGAGCGTCCTTGAGTACGACGACGTCATGAACAAGCAGCGCCAGGTCATCTACGCTGAGCGCAATAAGATTCTGGACGGCAAGGACCTGACCGACCACATCACCGAGGTCATGCACGACACCGTGTACCGCTGCGTTCAGGAGTTCTGCACCAAGGACAGTCACGATGGCGAGCGCGACCTGGAGGGCCTGCGCAAGTGGGTTGTGGAGCTCACCGGCCACATCGATACGCCGAAGTTCCCCGACGAGGATTATGAGGCTCTGGCTGCCGATGTCCTGGCTTACGTAGAGAAGTGCTACAACATGAAGGCCGAGCGCTTGGGCGAGGACCTGATGCGCGAGCTCAACACCCAGGTCATGCTGCGCGTCATTGATACCCGCTGGATGAACTACCTGCAGGAGATGGACTATCTCAAGACCGGCATCGGCCTGCGCGGCTTTGGCCAGCGCGACCCGCTGGTCGAGTACAAGACCGAGGCCTACGGCGCGTTCCAGATCCTCGTCGACACCATGTACGAGGATTACCTGCGCACGGTTCTGCGCATCGAGATCAAGGCTGCCCCGCGTGCCGTGGAGCACAAGGAAGAGCCCGCGCTCGAGGGTGCGCGCTTCTCCGGTCCTGCCGAGGTCGATGGCGACAACGGCAACTCGGTGCTGCGCAAGCAGGCGCAGGTGCAGGCCCGCACGGCTGTCCAGGGTGGTCCGGCTGCCGTCAACAACGGTGGCAAGGTGACCACCTATCGCAAGTCCGAGAGCGACGATCCGTACGTCAACGTGGGCCGCAACGACCCGTGCCCCTGCGGTAGCGGCAAGAAGTTTAAGTACTGCCACGGCAGGAATCGTTAATGGCTGAGGCTTTAGAGGTAACGCTCGCCGAGCTGGACGCGTTTGCGGACCGGCTCGGCGAGGTCGAGTCGTATCTCCACTTGGACGAAAAGCGCACGCGCGTGACCGAGCTCGAGGCCAAAAGCGTGGCCCCCGGCTTTTGGGATGACGCCGACGCCGCCCGTGCCACCATGGAGGAAATCGCGCGCACCAAGGAAGATATCGCCGCCGTGGACAATGCGCGCGGCGAGCTTTCCGATGCCCGCGCCGCGCTGGAGCTTGCCGAGGAGATGGGGGATGACCCCGATGCCGCCGCTCTTCGCGAGGAGGCTACAGCCACGGCTGAGCGCCTGGCCCGTGCCATCGATGAGCTTGAGCTTTCGAGCTGGTTTACCGGTGAGTTCGATCACGGCGATGCCATTGTGACCATCAAGCCCGGACAGGGTGGTCTGGAGGCCCAGGACTGGACCTTCATGCTCTTTAAGATGTACATGAAGTACTGCCAGCGTCGCGGCTGGAAGGTCACGATTAACGACTGCCCCGCTGCTGGGGTCATCGGCATCGACCGCGCGACCTTTACCGTCGAGGGCAAGGACGCATTTGGCATGCTGCGCGCCGAGGCCGGCGTCCACCGCTTGGTTCGCATTAGCCCCACCGACGACAAGAAGCGCCGCCAGACCACGTTTGCCGGCGTCGAGGTCATCCCCGTGCTACCCGATGATATCGACATCGAAATCAGTCCCGATGACATCCGCGTGGACGTGTACCACGCGAGCGGCCCGGGCGGTCAGGGCGTTAACACCACCGACTCCGCCGTGCGCGTGACGCATTTCCCCAGCGGCATTGTGGTCACCTGCCAAAACGAGCGCAGCCAGATCCAGAACAAGGCCGCGTGCATGCAGATCCTCAAGGCTCGCCTGTACGAGATTGAGCTCGAGAAGCGCGCCGAGGCCCTGGATGAGATTCGCGGACCCAAAACCACGATTGGTTTTGGCAACCAGATCCGCAGCTACGTGCTCTACCCGTATCAGATGGTTAAGGACCTACGCACGGGCGTTGAGACCAGCAACGTCGAGGCAGTTCTTGACGATGGCGACCTGGACCCGTTTGTTATTGGCTATCATCGCTGGGCCACCGGCAACGCCGATGCAGAAGGCTCGGAGATCTAAAACATCGGGCGGCTTCAAGCCGATGCTAAGCCCAACGGTTGGACGGGTTTGTATCCGGAATAAACCCTGCGCAGGGGTGGTTTTTGTCCGGCGAATCGGTAGAATCGAATACAGCAAGAAGTTCGAAGCGCATCCGTTTGGGTGCGCTTTTTTGAGGGAGGCAGCATGGCATATCGTCTGGACATTAAGCGTATTCTTTCGATGAACTTCTTTCACGACCTGCCCCAGATTATGTTGGGGTGCGCTCTGGCCGCTATTGCGACCGACCTGTTTTTGATTCCCAACGGCCTTGCTGCCGGTGGCGTTACGGGCCTTGCCACCATTATCCAGGCGGTCGGCGCATCGCGCGGTCTATCGCTTCCCGTTGGTATTCAGACGATCGTGATGAACGCCTTGCTGCTGCTGGTCGTTATGCGCGAGGGTGGCATGTTCTACGTGGTGCAGACGGCGACGGGCTTTGTGCTGCTGGGCTTTTTCACCGACCTGTTCGCTCCGTTTGTGGCGCCGCTGGCACATGCCGATCTGATGCTGCCCGCTATGTGGGGCGGCATCATCACGGGCATCGGTTATGGCATGGTGCTGCGCGCCGGCGCCAACACCGGCGGCTCGGACACGATTGGCCAAATCATCTCGCGTAATACCTCGCTGCCCGTGGGCTCGACCGTCATGGCGATCGATGTTGCCGTATGTGCGCTGTCGGCTCCGGTCTTTTCAATCGAAAATGCACTATATGCAGGCCTTTCGATGGTCATTAGCGGCTACGTGATCGATGCCGTGGTCGATGGTGGCAACAAACGCCGTATGGTACTCATCATCTCGGACAAGTTCCCCGATATCGCTGCCGATATCATGTATGGCCTGGGTCGTGGTTGTACCAAGTTTAAGGCGACTGGCATGTATTCGGGTGCCGAGAAGCCGGTGATCATGGTCATCGTGAGCCGTCGGGAGCTCAATACCCTCAAGACGATCGTGCGCGAGCGCGATCCTCACGCCATTGTGACGGTCGCCGACGTTACGGAAGCCTTCGGCGAGGGATTCAAGGACATTAGCGCGTAGGGCCGACCGCGTCCTATCCAAAAGACGTTCACATTGATAAACCGTTTCATCAGCGGTTCTGCCTGCTCAATTGTTCAAATAATGATAAAAACTCTGGTAAAGCCATCAGTTTCCAGCATAATGAATGACGTACGTGCATTGCGGCTGTGTTGGGATTACCTTCGGTGCCGTGCGCATTTTGTCTAATGAGGATGAAAGGAAGGCACAATGAGCGACGAAGAGCTCAAAAAGGTTGCCAACGAGGTAAGGAAGGGCATCGTCACCGGCGTGCACGCTGCCAAGTCCGGCCATCCGGGCGGTTCGCTCGGCGCTGCCGACATCATGACCTATCTGTACTTTGAGGAAATGAACGTCGACCCGTCCGATCCCCGCAAGGCCGATCGCGACCGTTTTGTGCTCTCCAAGGGCCATTGCGCTCCGGGCCTGTACGCCGTGCTCGCCGAGCGCGGGTTCTTCCCCAAGGAGGATCTTGAGACGCTGCGCCACATCGGCAGCCACCTGCAGGGTCACCCCAACATGAACGACACCCCGGGCGTCGACATGTCCACCGGCTCGCTCGGCCAGGGCATTTCCGCCGCCGTGGGCATGGCCGTTGCCGCCAAGCACTGGGGCGATACTTATCGCACGTACGCCCTGCTGGGTGATGGCGAGAGCGAGGAGGGCCAGGTCTGGGAGGCCGCCATGTTTGCCGGCAACCAGCAGCTCGATAACCTCTGCGTGATCGTCGACCACAACGGCCTTCAGATTGACGGTCCCGTCGAGGAGGTCAACGACCCCATGCCGCTCGCCGACAAGTTCCGCGCGTTCAAGTTCCACGTGGTTGAGCTCGCCGACGGCAACGACTTCGACCAGATCCGCGCCGCCTTTGCCGAGGCTCGCGCCACCAAGGGGCAGCCGACCGCCATTATCGCCGAGACCACAAAGGGCAAGGGCGTGTCCTTTATGGAGAACCAGGTTGGCTGGCACGGCAAGGCCCCCAACGATGAACAGTTTGAGCAGGCCATGGCAGAGCTCACGGCCGCCGGAGAGGAGCTCTAGGATGGCAGACGTCAAGAAAATCGCCACGCGTGTAAGCTACGGCGAGGCCCTCGTCGAGCTTGCCAACGAGCACGATGACTTTGTGGTCCTCGACGCCGACCTGGCCGCCGCCACGCAGACCGGTAAGTTTAAGGCCGCTTGCCCCGACCGCTTCTTCGATGTGGGCATTGCCGAGAGCAACCTGATGGGCGTCGCCGCCGGTATCGCGACCACTGGTCGTGTTGCCTTCGCGAGTACCTTTGCCATGTTCGCTGCCGGTCGCGCCTTTGAGCAGGTCCGCAACTCCATCGGCTACCCGCACCTCAACGTCAAGATCGGCGCCACGCACGCCGGTATTTCGGTCGGCGAGGACGGCGCCACGCACCAGTGCTGCGAGGATATCGCCCTCATGCGCGTCATCCCCGGCATGACCGTAATTGTTCCCGCCGACGACGTGGAGGCCCGCGCCGTGACGCGCGCCGCCTACGAGTGCGACGGTCCGGTGTACATGCGCTTCGCCCGTTTGGCCTCGCCGGTTATCAACGACCCCGAGACCTACAAGTTCGAGTTGGGTAAGGGCATTGTCATGCGCGAGGGCGCCGATGTGACCATCATCGCCTGCGGCCTGATGGTCGGCGAGGCTCTCGAGGCCGCCGAGCAGCTCGCTGCCGAGGGCATCGACGCCGAGGTCATCAACATGCACACCATCAAGCCCATCGATGCCGACCTGATCGTCAAGAGCGCCACCAAGACCGGCCACGTCGTGACCGTCGAGGAGCACTCTGTGATCGGTGGCCTGGGCAGCGCCGTTGCCGACGTCCTGTGTGAGCAGTGCCCGACGCCGCTCAAGAAGATTGGCGTCAACGACACCTTCGGCGAGTCCGGCCCGGGTGCCGAGCTCCTGCACAAGTACGGCCTGGACGCCGCCAACATCGTGGCGACCACCAAGGAGTTCTTGGCATAAGGCAAGACGAGGCAAAGTATCGCGTCGACAACCGCAAACAAGCCAGAACAGGGGCGTCCTCAAAGAGGGCGCCCCTGTTTATGCTGAATTTAAATTAGAGTCCTGCCAAGCAAAGTTCCCATGGGGAAACGGGCCCATCCCAACAAAGTGCAATTCAGACCCTTCCAACTTTGTATGCGCAGCATCTCAAGTTGGTGCGTCGGCCCCATAGTAGCCGCAGGCCGGGCGCAGGGTTACCTCCCAAATCTTTCCGCAGGACGGAGGCGCCCCCGCAGCGCGAAGCGCGCAGCGGGGGCGCCGACATGTCCGAGGACGATTTGGGAGGTAACCCTGTGCGCAGCCGGTGGGACCAAACCCCGCCATGCTTCTTATGTGCAGTAAAGCTAATGCTGCTAAAATACAAAGCGCTCATGTAGTTTAAACGCACGACGATAAGGAGCACCAGTGGGTAACCACTTCCGTACCTCCGGTGCGGGCGATGATGCCCCCAAGACGCAGACGGGCGTCCAGGGCAGTCGTTTCGCCGCTCCGGATTCAGAGGGCCAGCCTGTTGCTCAGGCCCCCGCTCAGCCGGCAGATCAGGCACAGCCGGCATCCGATCCCTTTGCCTACAATCCCACCAGCGATGTCGCGCTTTCCGGCACGGCGGGTTTTGAGCCCGTTCAGGCCGTGACCGCTCGCGTGGAGCAGCCTCAGGCTGGCGCCGCCACGCCGCAGCCTACCATGGCCGGCATTCCCGACCCCATGGCCCCTGCGACGCCGGTTCCTCAGCCTGCGCAGTCCGGTCTCTTTGCCGCTATTCCCGATCCCACGCAGCCTGCTGCCCCGGTGGTCGAGAGCGATCAGGCCGCCGAGGTCGCAAGCCTCGATAACGCGCTCAACAACCCCGATTTTACGTCGGTGTTTGCGCCCATCGATCCGCAAGCCAGCCGCAAGAAGATGGCCAAGCAGGCCGGTGTCGAGCCCGTCATCCTTATGGAGCATGTCACCAAGATCTATCCGGCACAGCCCAACAAGCCTGCACTCGACGACATCAACATCGAGATCTATCCGGGCGAGTTCGTCTTCCTGGTCGGTCATTCCGGCTCGGGTAAGACCACGCTGCTGTCGACGCTCAACCGCGACGTCAAGCCGACGAGCGGCCGCATCTTGGTTGCCGGTCAGGACCTCATGAAGATCAAGAACCGCAAGGTTCCGTTCCTGCGCCGCCAGATTGGCGCCGTGTTCCAGGACTTTAAGCTTCTGCCGCAAAAGACCGCCTACGAAAACGTGGCGTTTGCCCTGCAGTGCATCGGCAAGCCCAAGGGCGTCATTCGCAGCCAGGTGCCGGAGGTGCTGCGTCTGGTCGGTCTGGCCGATCAGATGGACTCGCTGCCCGACCAGCTTTCCGGTGGCGAGCAGCAGCGCGTTGCCGTTGCCCGCGCCATGGTCAACCGCCCGCCGCTTTTGATCTGTGACGAGCCCACGGGCAACCTCGACCCGGCGATCTCGCTGGGCATCATGAAGCTGCTCGAGCGTATTAACCGCACCGGCACCACCGTGATCGTCGCCACGCACGACCGCGAGATGGTCGATAGCATGCACCGTCGCGTGATCGCCCTCGAGGGCGGCCACGTTATCCGCGACCAGGAGAGGGGAGGTTACGGCAACTATGGCACCAACTAACGTGGGCTACTCCTTCAAAGAGGCAATCAGTCACTTCTTCCGTAACTGGACTACCTCGCTCGGCGCCGTCATCACGATCTTCCTTTCGCTGTTTATCATCGGCCTGTTCATCATGGGCTCCGCGATGCTGAACTCCGTGATCGGCACCGTCGAGGATCAGGTTGTCATCAACGCGTTCATTAGCGATGACGCCGATCAGGCCGATGTTCAGGCTTTTGAGGCCGAGCTTAAGACGTGGAATAACGTCAAGTCCGTGACCTATAAGGACAAGGACGACGCGCTGGCCGAGTATACGAGCAAGATGTCGGGCAACGCCGACGCCACCATGAGCGCGCTCGATGGCCAGAACCCGCTGCCGGCTTCGTTTGCAATTGAGATGGACGATCCGTCCAAGGTCGAGAGCACGGCCCAGAAGCTCAAGAAGAACGCCGACTTCCAGAAGATCGCGGATGACGGCGACGTCAACGCGAGCGTGCTGTACGGCCAAGAGGAAGTGAGCCGCCTGTTCCAGGTGACCAACTACATCCGCATCGCCGCCGTGGTGCTCGTTGGCCTTTTGACCTTTATCGCATTCATCTTCATCAACAACACGATTCGCCTGTCCATCACGGCGCGTCGTCGTGAGATTGCGATTATGCGTCTGGTCGGCGCCAGCAACGGCTTCATTCGCGGCCCGTTTATCACCGAGGGCGTACTGCAGGCCATTTTGGGCTCGCTGCTTTCCATCGGCGTTCTGGAGCTGCTGCGCAATCTGATGATTCCGCGTTTGCAGGAGAGCATCGGCTGGATGTCGTTTGCCCTGCCGATGCAGTACTACCTGGTGACCTATGCTGCGCTGATTCTGGTCGGTGTGATTATCGGTCTCTTTGGTTCTGCCATAGCCATGCGCCGCTACCTGCGCGTGTAGGCATGCCTGGAATTCATCCCTTCCAACGGGTCGTCTCTTATGGGGCGGCCCGTTTTTTGATCTCTAGGGGACGGCAGGAAAGCGAATCATTTGGGTAGACTCTTTGGAGTTCGTCATCGATAGCAAGGAGGCGCCATGGGGCGCAATAACAAGCATAAGCGCGGTGCCCGCAATATGCGTGGGCCGGTGCGCAGCGAACGCCGTCCGAGCCTGACCGGGCGCGTGCAGCTCCATGAGCATGGCGCCTATGTCATAACCGAGAGCGGCGACTACAAGGTTATGGGCCGCGGTAAGCGCGAGATCATGGATGGCGATACCGTTGCCGTGAGCATTAAGAACAGCCCGCACGGTGAGTGGCGCGCCGTGATCGAAGGCGTGGTTGAGCGCGCAGCCATAAGCGTGGTGGGTGCGTACCAGACCGCTGGTCCGCTCGGTGTGATCGAGCCGCTCGATTCGCGCCTGAAGGCCGACTTCTTCATTCTGCCCGAGGATACCTCGGCGGATCGTCTGGGCGTCCACCCGGGTGATGCCGTTGTCGCGCGCATTTTGACCTACCCGACGCGCCTGGAATCGGGCACCGTGACGATCGAACGCCGCATTGGCGGAGATGACGCGCCCGATTTGGGCGTTCAATACGTGATGGCGCGTTACGGCTATACCGATAGCTATCCCGAGGCCGCGCTGGACGAGGCCGAGGGACTTTCGCTCGATGTGTCCGCGGCGCTTAAGGACCCGCTCCGCCGCGATCTGCGCGACCGCTTTGTCATCACGATCGACCCGGTCGACGCGCGCGACTTTGACGATGCCATTTCGCTTGAGCGCACGCCCGAGGGTGGCTACAAGCTGGGTGTGCATATCGCTGACGTTTCTCACTATGTGGCTTGGGACGGGCATATCGATCTTGAGGCTCGCCATCGTACGACATCGGTGTATCTGGCCGATCGCGTGCTTCCCATGCTGCCCGAACGCCTGTCCTGTGACCTGTGTTCGCTTCGCCCTGACGAGGACCGTCTTGCGTTTACCGTTGACATTGAACTCGATGCGCAGGGTCGCGTGCGGCATTACGATCCGTACCCCAGCGTGATTCGCTCGCGTGTGCGTATGGACTATGACGGCGCCGAGGCGCTGCTGGTGCGTGCCGGCGCGGTGGAGTATGGGGTGCTGGAAGGCGCCGCTGAGGATGTTGCGGCTGCTGAGGCCTCGCGCGAGGAGGCGCTTGAGCGCGGTCTTGCGTGCGAGGAAACTGCTCGCGGCTATAACGTCGACCTCGGCGATTTCCTTGTCGCCGCCAACGAACTCGCCGAACTTCGCCGTCGTATTCGTCGTGCCCGCGGCTCAGTCGATTTTGACACGGCCGAGATTCGCGCTCTATTGGATGAGGACGGAGTGCCCGTGCAGATTGTGGCGCGCGAGCGTTCGTGTGCCACGTCGCTTATCGAGGAAGCCATGCTACTCGCCAACGAGTGCGTTGCAGAGTGGCTGGCAGACCGTGATATCGAGGCCTGCTATCGCGTGCATGAGGATCCGAGCCCCGATAGCCTGCACGGTGCCGCCGTTGCGCTGGCGCAGCTAGGCATCATCGACGATCGCCGTGCTGCCGGTATCGCCCTGGGGAGTCCCGATGAGCTACAGGCTGCAGTTGATGCTGCCGCCGGTACGGCCAACGCACCGCTCGTCAACACGCTGCTTCTGCGCAGCATGCAGCGCGCACTGTACAAGCCGCGCAACGAGGGCCACTTTGCGCTCGCCGCGCCGTGCTACTGTCACTTTACGAGTCCCATCCGTCGCTACCCCGATCTGGTGGTGCACCGCGTGCTCAAACTGCAGTTGGCCTATGAGCAGCTCGGCGGCAAGGACGCCCTGGTCCGTACGCCGCGGCTGATCGGCAAGGGGCGCGAGTCGCTGCCGCGCATTCTGCCGCAGATCTGCCGCGCATGCAGCGATGCCGAGCGCGCGGCAGATGCCGCTAGCCATGCGACGCAAAAGATCAAGATTGCCCAGTACTATGAGGACCGTCTGGGCGAGCGCTATGCCGGAACCGTCTCGTGGGTTAGCAGCATGGGCCTCTTTGTGCGCTTGGACCTGACGCAGGTCGAAGGCTTGGTTTCGATCAAGAGCCTGGGCAACGAGTGGTTCGAGTTCGACGAGGATGCGCTTACGCTGACGGGCGCCGACACGGGGACTCGCTATGAACTGGGCCAGCGCGTGATTATCGAGGTCTCGCGCGTCAATACCACGCGTGGGCACTTGGACTTTAAGCTTATCCATTAGCCAAATCTCGACTCATGGCGGGAGAGCGGAGGGCGGTCTTTCGGGGCCGCCCTCCGCATTTGGATCATGGCTACCTTGCCGTCTGCTCGGCCGCCCGCTTACCTGCTATTTGAGAGGTAAAACCTACCAAAATAAACCTGTCCCTTTTTGGCAGGTTTACAAGAAAGCGGGGATGAGATGGCGACGGTGTATGGTTATGCGCGGGTGAGTTCGCGCGATCAGAATCTTAATCGGCAGCTGGATGCGCTGGGCGCCTATGGCGTGGGCTCGGCGAATATTTATGCCGACCATGCGAGCGGCAAGGACTTCGATCGACCGCGCTATCGCGAGCTGCTGCACGTCCTGGGAGACGGGGACGTGCTGGTGGTGCTTTCTATCGACCGACTTGGTCGTAATTACTCCGAGATTCTTGAGGAATGGCGTCGCATTACCAAGGAGCTCGGGGTTGCCATTGTGGTGTTGGACATGCCATTGCTTGACACGCGCGCCAGGGCAAGCGGCACGCCGGATGTGACTAATGCCCTGATTGCCGATATTGTGCTGCAACTGCTGAGCTACGTGGCGCAGGTGGAGCGCGAGAATATCCATCGGCGCCAAGCGGAGGGAATTGCAGCGGCGCGGGCGCGAGGGGTCCGTTTCGGTCGACCTCGCAAGCCGTGCCCTCCTCAGTTTGATCTGGTACGGGATAGCTATGAGGCGGGCGATATTACCCGCAGCCAGGCAGCAAAGTGCCTGGGCGTGTGCGTGGGGACGTTTGATCGCTGGATGCGCGAGGCGGGGTAGGGGTTTGCGTCGCTTTGTCGCTTCCTGTTGCGATTCAAATTTTGATACGATGGCGATGTCATTTGGGGCTACACTCGCTGATATTCAAAAAAGGAGGTAGGCCCTTGGCGCGCGTAAAACAAATAATCGGATGGACCGCAATCGTTCTGTTTACTGCAACGCTGGCGGGCATCTGGGTGCTGACGGAGCAAAATGCGGTGGAGACGTCGTTGCTGAGCGAGTCCACCGCGCGTGTGGTGGAGGGTCAAGCTACGGGCGTACAGGCTGCCGATGTCGCGGGTGAAGCTCAGACCGAGAACGGGATGACCGGGGGCACCGATTCGGCTGCTTCGAATGTCCGGTCTGGCCGACTTGCTTCCATTCGCATGTGGGTGGGCACGAACGTCCGTCGCGTTGCCCATACCGTAGAGTTTTTCTTCGTCGGATTGTTCGCCTCGGTGGTCGTGGTTTGCTTTTCCGGGCGTCCGTGGAGCGTATGCTCCCGTTGCGTGCCCGTGTTGCTCTTTTGCGCCGTCTGCTCCGTTGGCGATCAGGTACATAAGATCTTTGTTCCCGGCAGGCATTTCGACGTTATCGATTTAGGATTCGATGCTGTGGGCTATGTCACCGCCATGCTGTTGGTATTGCTGACGGCGGCGTTGGTGCGCCGTGCGACTCGGCCGATCGGCGCCCATGCGAGGCGCTAGCCTTAAGACGAGACATCGCGACTGCCTACGCTTCGACATTGACTACAATAACGGCTGCAATCGCGAGTGGTCGTCGATGTGCAGTTTTCCAGACACCTGTTTTCTCTAAGAAAGGAAATCCCATGACCGTACTGTTTGTTGAATATCCCAAGTGCTCGACCTGCAAGAAGGCCAAGGCATGGCTGGACGAACACGGGGTAGAGTATATCGACCGCGATATCGTTTTGGACAATCCCACGGCTGATGAGCTTGCGACCTGGATTGCTCGTTCGGGACTGCCGGTGCGGCGCTTCTTTAATTCGTCGGGCATGAAATATCGAGAGCTGGGCCTGAAGGCGCGTCTGGATGCGGGCGTGACGGATCGGGAGTGCTACGAGCTGCTGGCGACCGACGGCATGCTGGTTAAGCGCCCACTGCTGGTGGGCGACGACTTTGCGATTCCTGGCTTTAAGGAATCGGCTTGGGCCGAGGCATTGCTGTAGCGGCTGCGGAAAGTGCGACCCGTTTTGAGTGCTCAGGGTGGGACGTGTTTTCCATCGGCGGGCTCGCTCGGCTCAATCCTCCAACTGCGCCCATTCGTGCGGATCGTAGACCTTTACGTGCTTGTTGGGCTTGCCGCTCCAGTACTCCTCGTCCATAAAGGGCAGATATGCCTGAACGCCGGGGCAGATAAAGGGGATCCGCTGCTGTTGCAGTCGCTCGCGCTGGCGCTGCTCCAGGTGCGCCTCGGATATGACAGTCGGCATACCGGACAGCTCGACGAGGCTTGCCTGGATTCGCTTAAGGTCGGGGAGTCCCGCGTGCCATGACATCCGCATGATCAAAAAGGATGCACGGCGGTATTTTGCCTGCATCACCGTGATGGCGGGGCGCAGAGTGGGATGGATTTTGTCCCGTTCGGGCCAAAGGTCAGCAGTGATCTCGAGGCCCAGGGTCTCCCATAGGTAATCAAGCTCTTCGTCCATGGCGCCTCGATATCTACGTGATCATTGATACTTCGATTGTGTTGCCTGGTGCTATCGTTTTCGCGGTAGAATCTGCCAACGGTTGACGGCTACCGCTCGCGGCGTTTTGCCCTTCGTGTGCAGCGGTCGACTTCACAGGTCCTTCATGTGTTGGCCGTATTTGACTGAATTTCAAAAAAGTCAAAATTGGGGCTTGCGTCACGGCCGGACTTCCCGTATATTTCTTTCTTGCGCAAAGGCACAGCCGAGCGCAGCGATGCAGTCATTGGGATGTCGTCTAATGGCAGGACAGCGGATTCTGGTTCCGTCAATGGGGGTTCGACTCCCTCCATCCCAGCCATTGCATTTGCTACATATGGCCCGTTCGTCTAGCGGTTTAGGACGCCGCCCTCTCAAGGCGGAGATCACCAGTTCGAATCTGGTACGGGCTACCAAAATTGAACGCCCGGGCCTCGTAAGAGACCCGGGTTTTGTGTATTGACCGATATTTAAGGCGCGCGTTGAGTCTGCCGCCCGGACCGAGGAGTTGTCATGGACCTGCCTATCAGCTTGGAAGACATCACGTATGCCGAGAACTATCTGGCGCAGGGCGACCTGGCTGCGGCGACGCCGCTGCTTGAGCGTCTGGTGGAGCTCGCCGAGGAGTATATCGACGCTGAGTGCAAGACGGAGGAGAAGCGCCAGTACTTTAGCTTCGACAGCAAGTTTGAGCGCCTGGCCTATCGCCGCGTGGAGAAGGATCCGCGCGAGCTGGTGCAGGTCGAGGTTCCCTTTGACCGCCTGTACTCCGACATGGCGTTTGCCTACATTCGCCAGCAGGATTATGTGAGTGCTCGGAATGCCCTGATGCAGGCCGTGCGTTGGGATCCCATGAACTGCAACTATCGCTTGGACTTGGCCGAGCTGTTCCGCGCGCTCGAGGACAAGCAGGAGTGGGCATCGCTCTCGTTCTCGGTGCTGGAGCGCGCGAGCGACGGTAAGTGCGCCGCACGCGCCTACACCAATTTGGGTCAGTACTTCTTGGAGCCCGAGACCGAGAACATTTCGGCTGCCGTGGGCTGCGCGCGTCTGGCGCTGCGCCTGGCGCCCAATGATGCGCATACGACACGCCTGCTCAACAAGATCCATACCACCTATCCGGATGCCGCGGACGAGAGTGACGACCATGTGATGGGTGAGCTCGCCCTGCAGGGCGTGCCGACCTCGCCTTCGGCCGAGATCGCCATCTGCCTGATCATGTGCGCGACCGATGCTGCAAGCGACGGCGACAAGCAGGAGGCTACGCGTCTGACGGTCCGTGCCCGCGACCTGGTGGGCGAGGAGGCATGCGCGGCGATTATCAAGCTGGTGCGCGAGAGCGATGCCGAGCTTAATGCCGAGCGCAGGGCAAAGCGCGAGGCTGCGGGCTCAAACGCCGATGGCGCCAAGGAGGCCGGCGATGCCCAGTAAGCGCGAGCGCAAGCTCATTTCCAAGAATCGCTCGGCACATCACGAGTACTTTATCGATGAGACGTTTGAGTGCGGTATTGAGCTGAGCGGTACCGAGGTCAAGTCGATTCGCGAGCGCGCGTGCCAGATTACCGATACCTTTGCACTGATTCGTGGCGGGGAGTGCTGGCTCGTCGGCCTACATATCCACCCTTATAGCCATGGTAGCGTGTGGAATCGCGATCCCGACCGTCGGCGCCGTCTGCTGCTGCACCGCAAGGAGATCGACTTTCTTGACGGCAAACTTCGCAACCGTGGTTATGCGCTGGTTCCGTTGGAGCTCTACTTTAATACCGACGGTCGCGTAAAACTGCTGCTGGGCCTGGGTCGCGGCAAGAAGCTCTACGACAAGCGCGAGGACATGGCCAAGCGTGATGTCCAACGCGAGATCGACCGCGCCCTCAAGGAACGCAACCGCTAGGCGCTCTATATAAGTTGCGGTGGAATACGGACTGTTTTGCCTGTTTGAGGGGCTATTCAGTCCCTATTTCACCGCAGCTGCGGGTGTCTCATCTTTCTTACTGTTCTGACACATATGTTTCAAAGGCGGCGTCCGTTATGGGCGCTGCCTTTTTTGTGGGTACATACATCCATGAGGTTCCAACCCGAGCTAGGGGAGTGATCGTTATGGACAAAACTGCGTTCTTTACCATGCCGAGCGGCCTGTACGTGGTGAGCGCCGCGGCAGACGGGCTGCGCGCCGGCTGCGTCATCAACACTGCGGTGCAGGTGACGTCCATGCCGCCGCGCATTTCGGTTGCCGTGAACAAGGACAACGTCACCTCGGGCGTCATCGCTTCGGCCAAAGCGTTCGCGCTGACCGTGATCGATCAGACCGCCGATATGCTCTACATCGGTAACTTTGGGTTCCGCACCAGCAGCGATTATGACAAGTTTGCCAAATACGAGACCCGCGAGACGGCTCTGGGCATGCCCTATGTGCCCGAGCACGCGGCGGCCCTGTTTAGCTGCCATTTGATCGACACTGTGGATGTTGGCACGCATCTACTGTTTATCGGCGAGGTCGAGGATGCCGAGCGCTTGAGTGACGAGACGCCGCTCACCTACGATTACTACCATAAGGTCCTGAAGGGCAAGACGCCTCCGAAGGCGTCCTCGTATCAAGGCTAGAAATGTTTTAAAAATACTTGCATTATATTATTGAGAATCTATACTGATAAATGAAGTACATCACCAGTCGCGTTCGAGAGGAGAACATCATGGCTGAGGAGAAGAAGACGTATAAGTTCGTGTGCATCGTTTGTGGCTACGAGGTTGAGGTCGACACGCCCGAGCTGCCCGAGGACTACGTGTGCCCGGTCTGCGGCGTCGGTCCCGATCAGTTTGAGCTCGTCGAGGAGTAGCTCACAGACACACGGCAAACAGCCGAACATAGCTCTGTCCAAGGGCTCCGGTCGGTCATCCCGGCCGGGGCCCTTTTCCTCCGTCCCCAAGGGATCACGGCTGCTGTTAGCCGATCCTGTCTGTTGTGAGTCGGCCGACCGTTTGTCTCAATCTGTAACATGCGGCGGCTCAAAACGGGTCTACTTGTTACAGATCGAGACAAAAGGTTTGGGCTGAAGAAATATCTCGATTTGTAACATCTAGAAGTGGAAATTGGGTCCACTTGTTACAGATCAAGACAAACCAAAACCGTCCGGCAGAAGATCTCAATCTGTAACATCTAGCAGTGAAAACGGGGTCTACGTGTTACAGATTGAGACAAACGGAGCTGTCCCTCGGAATGATCTCAATCTGTAACATCTAGATATCAAAAGCGGGTCTAGATGTTACAGATTGAGACGTTTGCCTGGGTAGGTACCCCGTCCCATTACATCCCTGTCAACAACACGACATCGAGAATCGTCACGACGGCACCGATCCCTACGAGCAACGCGTTAAGTGGGTGCGAGTTGGCGTATTTGCCCATGACGCGGCGTGAGCTGGTGAGTCGTATGAGCACAAAGACCGTAATCGGCAGCTGAAGCGACAGCAGTGCCTGACTCCAGATGAGACCCTCAAAAGGATTCGGGACGATCAGGCACGCCGCCACTGCGCCGACGAAACAGACCGCCACTCCAATCGATGAGTGCCGGTCGTGGATGTCGTATTCCTCGTCGAACATGCCCGCGGTGATGGTGCCCGCCGCCATGCCCGCTGTCACGCTACTCGAGAGACCCGCGAACAGCAGCGCTACCGCAAAGATGGTCGAGCTCGCCGGGCCTAAGATGGGGGAGAGCGTGGCCGCTGCGACGGCGAGGTCGTCTACGACAATGCCGTGCGCAAAGAAGGTCGTTGCGGCCAGGATGACCATGGCCGAGTTGATTGCCCAGCCCACGCCCATCGAAAAGAGCGTGTCGAAGAGCTCGTAGCGTAGACGCTCTTCGATAACTTTCTCGCCTTGGCCTTCGAAGTGCATGGATTGGATGACCTCGGAGTGCAGGAAGAGGTTGTGGGGCATAACGACCGCACCCAGGACACTCACGATAATCGCGGCCGAGCCGCTGGGCATACTGGGTGTGATCCAGCTTGCGGCGGCCTGCGGCCAGTCGACCTTGACCAGTGCAAGCTCGGCCAAAAACGAGAGTCCTACCACGCCTACGAAGGCGATAATCCATCGCTCGGCGCGCTTGTAGGAGCTCGTCATGAGCATCGCCATCGATACTGCCGCCACGATGACGCAGCCCGCGCGCACGGGCAGCCCAAAGAGCATCTGGAGCGCGATCGCACCGCCCAGGACTTCGGCCATGGCGGTGGCGATGGTCGCGAGATAGGCACTGGCGAGTACCGTGCGCCCAACGAAGTGGGGGAGGTAACGTGTCGTGGCCTCGGCAAGACAGGCGCCCGTGGCGATACCCAGGTGTGCCGCGTTGTGCTGCAGCACAATGAGCATAATCGTGGACAGCGTGACGATCCACAGCAGCGCGTAGCCAAACTGCGAGCCCGCGGCCATATTGGAGGCCCAGTTGCCCGGGTCGATAAAGCCGACGGTCACGAGCAGCCCGGGGCCGATATGCCGCGCAATGTCTAGGCCTCCGTGACCACCGGTGCGTCGGGAGCCAAAGTGTTGTTTGAGATGGTTGAGCATGGTGCGCTCCTGCGTATGGGCGGCGTGACGTCGTATCTGGGTCGTGCGGCGCCACGCGTCGGATTTGGGTTGGGGCTACTTGTGCGCTTTGCCCTGATTGGCCACGGCGTCGATCTTGGCGGCGATGGTCGCCGGGTCGCCGATGTAGCGCTTGTCGAGGACGTTGAAATCGGTGTCGAAGGTGTAGACGAGCGGCACGCCGGTGGGGATGTTGACCTTGAGGATCTCCTCGGGCGTGAGGTGCTCGAGCTTCATGACGAGTGAGCGCAGGGAGTTGCCGTGTGCGGCGATGAGTACGCGCTTGCCGGCGAGCATCTGGGGGCGAATCTCGTCTTCGAAATAAGGCCAGGCGCGGGCGATCGTGTCCTTGAGGCACTCGGTATAGGGCAGCTGATCGGGCGCGACATCACGGTATTGCTCCTGGGTGTGGGGATCGCGCGCGTCGTTCGGCTCGAGTGCCGGCGGGCAGACATCGAAGGAGCGGCGCCAGATGAGCACCTGCTCGTCGCCGTGCTCCGCTGCGGCGTCGGCCTTGTTGAGACCCTGCAACGCTCCGTAGTGGCGCTCGTTGAGCTTCCAGGATTTGATGACGGGCAACCACTCGCGATCCATTTGGCCGAGCACGATGTCGAGGGTGTGAATTGCGCGCTTGAGACGCGAGGTGTAGCAGACGTCGAAGTCGAAGCCCGCTTCTTTGAGGGCTCGACCGCCTGCTGCGGCTTCTTCGCGGCCCGTGTCGGTGAGCTCAACATCGGTCCAGCCGGTGAACAGGTTGAGCTTGTTCCACTCGGACTCTCCGTGACGGATAAGGACGAGTTGCATCGTCTGCTGGTCTGCTTGGTGCGCCATAGGGGCCTCCTTGATCTGGCACTGTGTGCGTGCCGTTTGCTTGACGCCGCAAAGGATACCCGTTTTAAGCTTAAAAGTTAACCAAGACTAACAAAATTGTTGTATTTGAATGGGATGGTGAAAGGGGGCTGCCGAAATGTCTCGATCTGTAACAACTAGGGATGGAAATTGGGCCTAGGTGTTACAGATCGAGACAGGAAGAAATGGTCCTATGGAATGTCTCTCGAAAACATCTCAATCTGTAACAGTTAGTCGTCGTAATTGGGCCTTCCTGTTACAGATTGAGATGTTTGAAGCGGTGAGCTTACGGGCCGAACTTGGGGCCCTTGTTGCCGCCCTTAAGGTCGGCGGTGTCCACTCGTAGGGCGCGCGTTACGCGATTGTTTCGAAACGGGTGGGAAACACAACGGGCCGGCGATGCTCCTACTATGCCTATTCAACTGACTGTCTAAATATCTAGGGGAGGATCGCGATGCAGGCAGATTCCGCTCAGCAGCAGGGCCTTTATCGCCCCGAATTCGACCACGACGCATGTGGCATCGGCGCGCTTGCCGATATCAACGGTGAGCGCCATCACCAGATTCTGGACGATGCGCTGTCCATTCTGGTCAACTTGGAGCACCGCGGCGGCACGGGACTCGAGAAGAACACCGGCGACGGCGCTGGCATCTTGTTCCAGGTTCCGCATCACTTTTTCCGTAAAGAGGCTCAAAAGTGCGGCCAGATTCTGCCGGCAGAGGGCGACTATGGCGTGGCCATGCTGTTCTTCCCACAGGACGACAGGGGCGTAGAGGATGCCCATCGCGTGTTTGAGGAGGGCTGCGCTGAGGCCGGCGTGCCGCTGCTCTTTTGGCGCGAGGTGCCGGTCGATCCGCATGACCTGGGCGAGACAGCCCGCGCCTGCATGCCTACCATCCTGCAGGCCTTTCTGGGGCGCCCCGACGACACGCCGGCGGGCGATGCCTTCGAGCGCCGTCTGTATGTGTGCCGCCGCACCATCGAGAAGAAGGCCGACGCCGAGTTTGCCCTGCGCGACAAGATCTTCTACGTCTGCTCCATGAGCTCGCGCACTATCGTGTACAAGGGCATGCTCGTCGCCACGCAGATGCGCCGCTTCTTCATCGATCTCAACGACGCCGCCGTCAAGACGGCCGTTGCGCTCGTCCACTCGCGCTACTCCACCAACACCACGCCCAGCTGGGAGCGCGCGCACCCCAACCGCTTTATCATCCACAACGGCGAGATCAACACTCTCAAGGGCAACGTCAACTGGATTCGCGCCCGCGAACCCAACCTGTACAGCCCCGTGCTGCAGCATGATCTTGAGCGCGTGATGCCCATCATCAACCGCGAGGGCTCCGACTCCGCGATTTTGGACAACGTGCTTGAGTTTTTGGTCATGAACGGTCGTCCGCTCACGCGTGCCGCGTCCATGTTGCTGCCCGAGCCGTGGGACCACAACGACAGCCTGAGTGAGGAGCGCCGCGCCTACGACGCCTACCAGTCCATGCTCATGGAGCCGTGGGACGGTCCTGCCGCTATCGCCTTTACCGATGGCCGTACCCTGGGTGCCGCCCTCGACCGTAACGGCCTGCGCCCGGCTCGCTACTACGTGACGCGCGACGGCCGCTTTATGCTGGCGAGCGAGGTGGGCACCATCGAGGTGCGCCCCGAGAACATCCTGACGAGTGGCTGCTTGGGACCGGGTCAGATGCTCGAGGTCGACTTTGCCCGCGGCCGCGTGATCTACAACGACGAGCTGCGCGCCCGTTACGCCAAGGAAAAGCCCTACCGTGATTGGATTGCCGAGGAGACGCTGGCCGTCGACGCGCTCGATGAGCCCGCCGCGCCCGCGCCCGCCGAGGATGCCGAGGTGTCCTCGGCCGTGCGCATGGCCAAGCTCGGCTATCACTGGGATGACGTCGACGAGGTCGTGCGTCCCATGGCCCAGCAGGGCAAGGCCCCGCTCGCCTCGATGGGCATCGACGCGCCGCTGGCCTGCCTGTCCAAGAAGACGCGTTCGTTCTTCGATTACTTCTATCAGCTGTTCGCCCAGGTCACGAACCCGCCGATCGATGCCCTTCGCGAGCATATGGTCACCTCGACCACGCTCTACCTGGGCAACCACGGCAACCTGCTCGAGGACTCCCGTACGGCCTGTCAGCTGGTTCGCTTGGAGCGCCCGTTGCTCAACGAGGAGGAGTTCGAGCGTATCTGCGCCATCGACCGCGTGGGCTTTAAGACCCGCCGTTTCCGTGCCGTCTACCGCCGCGATGCCGGCGAGGGCGCGCTGCAGGCTGCGCTCAAGCAGCTTGCAGAGGACGTTGAGGCTGCGGTCCGCGACGGTGTGAACATCGTGGTGTTGAGCGATCGTGCCGCTGCGGGCGAGGTGCCCGTGCCGTCGCTGCTCGCCGTGGGCTGCGTGCACAACCACCTGATCCGCGCCGGCGTTCGTACCTTTGCCGACATCGTGGTGGAGTGCGGTGACGCCGTATCCCCGCACGACTTTGCGGCACTGGTGGGCTACTCCGCGAGCGGCATCTATCCGTACAACGCACATGCGTGCATCCGCGATCTGGCGGCACGCGGCGACCTGGACGTGACGGCCGAGCAGGGTATCGCCAACTACAACAAGGCCGCGACGGCGGGCATCGTTTCCATCATGTCCAAGATGGGCATCTCCACGGTGCAGAGCTACCATTCGGCGCAGATCTTCGAGGCCGTGGGCTTTACGCCGGAGTTCGTCAACGCGTACTTCGCCGGCACGGTGAGCCGTGTGGGCGGTATGGGCGTCGAGGACGTCGAGCGCGAGCAGAATGAGCGCTACGACGCCGCGCTCGCTATCCTTAAGAGCCCGGCTCCCGATCAGCTGCCCACGCTGGGCCTGACCAAGTGGCGCCCGCTCGGCGGCGAGGAACACCTCATCGACCCCCAGACCGTCTACCTGCTGCAGACCGCCTGCCGTGAGGACAGCTACGACACCTTTAAGGAGTACAGCGCCCGCCTGCACCGCACCGGCCGTGCCGTGCGTCTGCGCGACTTGCTCGACTTTGATGCCAGCGGCCGCACGCCGGTTTCGCTCGACGAGGTCGAGCCCGCGCTCAACATCGTCCGCCGCTTTAACACCGGCGCCATGTCGTACGGCTCCATCAGCAAAGAGGCACACGAGTGCATGGCCATCGCCATGAACCGCCTGCACGGCCGTTCCAACTCCGGCGAGGGCGGCGAGGATCCGCGTCGCGAGACCCCGCTGGCCAACGGTGATTCCAAGAACTCCGCCATCAAGCAGGTGGCAAGCGCGCGCTTTGGCGTGACGAGCCGCTACCTGTGCAGCGCCTTCGAGATTCAGATCAAGATGGCCCAGGGCGCTAAGCCCGGCGAGGGTGGTCACCTGCCCGGCAAGAAGGTCTACCCCTGGATCGCCGAGGTCCGTCAGTCCACGCCCGGCATCGGCCTGATCTCGCCTCCGCCGCACCACGACATCTACTCCATCGAGGACCTGGCAGAGCTCATCTTCGATCTTAAGAACGCCAACCCCGGCGCGCGCGTGTCGGTCAAGCTGGTCAGCGAGGCCGGCGTCGGCACCATCGCCACTGGTGTTGCCAAGGGCGCTGCCGACAAGATCTTGATCAGCGGCCACAACGGCGGCTCGGGTGCCGCTGCTCGCGATTCGATCTGGCACGCGGGTCTGCCGCTGGAGCTCGGTCTTGCCGAGGCCCAGCAGACGCTGCTGCAAAACGGCCTGCGCTCGCGCGTAGTGCTCGAGGCCGACGGCAAGCTCATGGACGGCACCGATGTCGCCGTCGCCTGCCTGCTGGGTGCCGAGGAGTTTGGCTTTGCGACCATGCCGCTCATCTCTATGGGCTGCCTCATGCAGCGCGACTGCCAGCAGGATACCTGCCCCGCCGGCATCGCTACGCAAAACTGCCGCCTGCGTCGCGGCTTCCGCGGCAAGCCAGAGCACGTCGAGCACTTTATGCTCTTTGTTGCCGAGCAACTGCGCGAGGTCATGGCGAGCCTGGGCTTCCGCACCGTCGACGAGATGGTCGGCCATCCCGAGTGCTTACGCCAGATCGAGGTCCCGGGCAACCGCAAAGCAAACCTGCTCGATCTGTCGCCCGTGCTGGCGAGCGCGACCTGCGAGTTCGGTGCCCATATTCCGGGCGCCGACGGTCGCCACTTCCTGCCGCAGATGGCTGCGGACAGCGAGCTCGATAAGACGCTCGACTCCACGTTGTTTGTGCCCTATACGGCCGATGCCCGTGCGCACCTGCGTCCGATTCGTTTCCGCGCCGATATCGCCAACGTCAACCGCTGCGTGGGCACCATCCTGGGCAACGCGGTGACCAAGGCTCATCCCGAGGGCCTGCCCGCCGGCTCCATCACCATCGATTGCGATGGTTCGGCCGGTCAGAGCTTTGGCGCCTTCCTGCCGCGCGGCATTACGCTCAACGTGTGCGGTGACGCCAACGACTACTTTGGCAAGGGCCTTTCGGGCGGCGAGGTGTCTGTGCGCCCCAACCCGCATGCGACCTACAAGTTCGACGAGAACATCATTGTGGGCAACGTTGCGTTCTTTGGCGCTACGAGCGGCCGCGGCTTCATTAACGGTCTGGCGGGCCAGCGCTTTGGCGTACGCAACTCCGGTGCCACCGTGGTGGTCGAGGGTTGCGGCAACCACGGTTGCGAGTACATGACGGGTGGCCTGGCGCTCATCCTGGGCGAGGTCGGGCAGAACTTCGCTGCCGGCATGACGGGTGGCGTGGCTTATGTCTTTGACCAGTACGGCACGCTCGATGCCCGCGTGAACCACGAGAGCGTTGAGCTCAAGGCCCCGACTGCCGGCGAGCTGGCGCAGATTCGCGAGCTCATCCAGGAGCACGTGGACGCGACGCAGAGCCCGCGCGGCATCAAGCTGCTCTACAGCTTTGAGACGATGAGCAAGCACTTTGTGAAGGTCATTCCGACCGAGTACGAGCGTGTGCTGGCGATTGTCGCTGCGAGCGAGGCTGCCGGCAAGACACATGCGCAGGCAGAGGAGCTGGCGTTTGACATTGTGACCGGTCGCGCGAGCGCCGCGGATGTCGCTCGCTTCGATATTGCGGGCGGTGCTGCGGGTGCTGCGTCCGTGGCCGCCAGCTCTGTTGCTTCGACCAAGAAGGAGGCGTAAGTGCTATGGGTAAGCCCGGTGCTTTTCTTGATATCGATCGCGTGACCCACGAGCTTCGCCCCGTGGAGGAGCGCAGCCGCGATTTCGATCCGCTGTACGTGGAGCTTGACGACGATGCACGCCGTGCCCAGGCGAGCCGCTGCATGATGTGCGGCGTGGCGTTTTGCCAGATGGGCGCGAGCTTTGGCAAGGCACGCCCGAGCGGCTGCCCGCTGCACAACCTGATTCCCGAGTGGAATGAGTTGGTGTACCGCGGCCGCTGGGACGAGGCGGCCGAGCGCCTGTCGCTCACCTCGCCCATGCCCGAGTTTACGAGTCGCGTGTGCCCGGCGCTGTGCGAGGCCGCGTGCAACCTGGGTTCGGTCGATGGCCAGCCCACGACGATCCATGACAACGAACGTGCGATTAGCGACCATGAGTGGGCCAGCGGCGGTCCGCGCCGCTTTGAGCCGGCGGGGGAGGATGCGCCCACGGTCGCCGTGGTTGGTTCTGGACCGGCTGGCCTGGTGGCCGCATGGGAGCTTGCGCGTCGCGGCGCCCGCGTGACGGTGTTTGAGCGCGACGACCGACCGGGCGGCCTGCTCATGTACGGCATTCCCAACATGAAGCTCGAGAAGTCCGTGGTCGAGCGTCGTGTGGCGCTCATGCGCGAGCTGGGTATTGTGTTCGAGCTGGGCGCCGACGTGAGCGATCCCAAGGTTACCGCCAGGCTCGACGACTTTGACGCCGTCGTGGTGGCTGCTGGCGCCCGTGCCCCGCGCGGTCTTTCGGCTACGAACGTGGACGCCCCGGGCGTGGTGTACGCCGTGGACTATCTGACGGCTTCGACCGTGTCGGTTCTCGACGGCGGCGAGCCCGCGGTCGATGCGCGTGGCCTGGACGTTGTGGTCATTGGCGGCGGCGATACCGGTAACGACTGTGTGGGTACCGCCGTGCGCCAAGGCGCGCGCAGCGTGCGCCAGTTTGAGTTCTTGCCAGCTGCGCCCGATAAGCGCGCGGCAGGCAACCCCTGGCCGCAGTGGCCCAACGTTAAGAAGACCGATTACGGCCAGCAGGAGGCTATCGCTGCGATGGGTGGCGAGATGCGTGCCTGGGCCGTGGATACACTCGAGGTGCTGCTGGACAAGAAGGGTGCGGCTGCGGGTCTGCGCGTGGTCGATCTGGACTGGTCGGCGGGAAAGCCCGAGCGCATCGCGGGCTCCGAGCACGAGGTGCCAGCGCAGCTGGTGCTCATCGCCTGCGGCTTTACGGGTCCGGAGTACGGTGTGTTCGATGCGGTGAGCGTGCCTGTTGCCACCGCTGGTCGTCCGCTGCCGGTGATGGCTGCCGAGGGCTCGCATCTCGCGGCTCGCACGGAGGGCGTCGCCGCTGATGCCGCGCCGGTGTATGTGGCGGGTGATGCCCGCAACGGCAGCTCGCTCGTGGTGAGTGCCATGGCCGATGCCCTGGCCTGCGCAGCCGAAGTCGCCGAGGCACTGGAACTGTAAAGTAGTCACGGAGATATTCAACAATCGAATCGGCAAGGGCTGTCCCTAACTGCCGGCACAAAAGGAACGTCCCTAAGTGCCGACAGTTAGGGACGTTCCTTTTGTGCCGGCATTCGGGGACACTCCTTGCGGATTTGCGAGCAGTTTGCTCGTTTGTCGACGTACGGGTGTTCATTTGTCGACTTCTCGGGCTGTGGTCACCTGTTGTTTCTGTGGTGGCTGCGGGCATCTGGCTCAAAAGGGCGGGTTGGCCGTCTATGTCTACCTGCGGTTTTGTTGCGGTGCGCATTTTCGATCAAGCTTTTCGTCAAGTGTTTGGTCAGTATCTGGTTTGCAGTCGGAGGCCTATTTTGCCCGCGCTGGTCGTGGCTGCCCACCTTCCTCGTAAGCTCAAATTGAGGTCCATCAGTTTGAGGAGGATGCCATGACTGACCACGCTTTTGACCGAGCAGAGCTAGCCGAAGCCGTCGGCAACGATATTGCCGACATGGCTCACTTTTGGATGCTGCGGAAGTTTCAATTCCTGGAGCCGGCACGCGAACAGTTCGAGATTATCGTCGACCCGTGGCTCAGCTATTGCGAGGAACCTTCTCAAAACGAAATCATGGCCTACAACATGGCATTTACCGATTGGCTGCTCTTCGAGCGCCCCTATCGCCATGGCAAGACGCTGCTCGAGCTGTATGTTGACGAGCCGCCGGCATCGCTTTCGCCTGCCTCGCTCAAGCGGCTCGAGCAGGTACGCGACACGCAGTATTTCTCGCGCTTTGGCATTTTGGACAAGAATCCTGCGTCCGGCATGGTCGTGCTGAAGGACACGCGCACCGATCATCGCTTTGATGTCTACGACCCGCATATCGTGCAGAAGGAGCATTGGAACGACGGCGCGATTGCGGTGCGCCTCGCCTGCGTCGACGATGTCTGGCTTACGGCGGGACAGCTCTATCTGTATGACATCGCGCGCCTGAACGACACGGCGGTCGACGGACCGGGTGCGGTGCATCCCGAGGATCTGCAGGACGGCTTTGACACCTCGTGCATCAGCTTCTTCTTGCGTCTGGTCCGCGACATCATGGGCGCCCAGGGGCGGTACGTAAAGTCGCTCAACATCTACGAGCAGGAGTGGGAGTAGGGGATGGGTGGTTGTCGCCTGCCTTGCCTTTTGCCTTTTTGTCTCGATCTGTAACGTTTGGGGACAAAAACCAGTCTATCTGTTACAGATCGAGACGAATGCTTGGGCGCCGCTGGTTTGTCTAAATCTGTAACGTTTAGGGGCCTGGAGAACGTCTTACTGGTACAGATCGAGACGTTTGGCACCTGGCTGGGGGGGGGATGTCTCAATCTGTAACATCTACAGTCCAAAAATCGGTCTTCCTGTTACAGGTCGAAACGTTTGTCGGCGGAGGCAACGGTGACGATGGTCCATTTGTCCGATGTGGTGGTGATGGAAGTGTCTAATACCGTTTTCAAGCACAAGCATACGACTCGCAACACGTTGGCGCGGAATAGGATGCTCGCGCGACTCACGGAGGCGACCGAGCAAGGTGCGCTGCTCGCAACGCATGACAATGCCGAGCTCATGTGGCTGCGGCGTCATGTTGGAACCGACGATATCGCGGAACCCGAGCCGTATTTGTTCTGCTTTCAACATGATTGGGGTGTGCTGACGCCGGCGGAGCGAACGCTGCGTACCATCAAAGGGCTTGCAGAGTTTCATCCCGATTGGGCGTTTTGGGGCTATGACGCGGCGCTTTTGTGGGGTCTGGAGGTGCCGAATGATCTGCTTGGGTCGCGTTTTCTTGTTAAGACGGGTTGTTCGGTGGCGTTGAGCGGCGGGTGCAGGTTGTTGCGTCCGCAGATGGCGGGCGCACTCGAGCATGTTGATGGCGTGCGGGTGACGTCGTTTTGGCGCACGGTGGAGGATTGCCTACTGCGTGCGCCGTTCTCCTACGGGTTGGCGATTGCCGATTCTGCACTGCGGGCGAAAGGCGTATCACGTGGGGATTTGTGCGAGCGCCTCCGCGCCGATTGCGAGGGCAGGCGAGGGTATCGCAGGGCACAGGTGATTGCGTCGTATGCGGACGGGCTGTCTGAAAACGGCGGCGAGTCTCGGTTCCGAGCATTCTTTATTGCGTACGGCTTTCCGGTTCCGGAGCTGCAGGTGGAGTTTCGCGACCCGCTCGATCCGAGCCAGGTGTTTCGCGTCGACTATTTTTGGCGGCTCGAGGACGGGACGTGTGTCATCGGCGAGCTCGACGGAAAGGGGAAGTACACCTTGCAGAGCGGCGAGGGTCGGGAGTCGGTTGACCCATTCGTGGCAGAGCGTCAGCGGGAATCTCATCTGACAATGCTCGGGCATAAGGTGCTTCGGTTTACGTTTAACGAACTCAAAGGCCCGGGGAAGCTAGTCGAGAAAATGAGGCTGGCGGGTATTCCTCGGCAGGTTGAATTGGCTGAGGAGTGGAGATGCCAGTGGTATGGGCGCTGAGAGGTTTTGTCTCGATCTGTAACGTTTAGAGGTTGTTTGAGCTCGTAATTGTTACAGATCGAGACAAGCCGGTGAAACGTCGACCGAATGTCTCGATCTGTAACATCAGGGGGCCCAATAACCCTGTACCTGTTATAGATCGAGAGATTTCCCTAGTGCCGCTGGGATGGGACTGCAACGTATTCCGTCCCCCACATCCTCTCTTCGTTCCGTTAACCGATGCGTCTGCAGCAATCCAGCGGGACTAGGTGATAATGGACAAATGTTCAAGTTAATCGTGAGGGAGGAGCTCGATATGGCATCTGCCGATCGTCCCACGTTGTTTATCAATGCGACCATTCTGGATGGTTCGGAGCATATGGAGCCGCAACCCGATATGGCCGTGACTGTTGAGCGCGGCGTCATCACCTGGATGGGGCCGAGTGCTGTGGCGCAGGCGCCTGCAGGTGCCGAGGTTATCGACCTGGGTGGTGCGTATCTCATGCCCGGTCTCATCAATATGCACGTGCACCTGTGCGGCTCGGGCAAGCCTGTCTCGGCCGGCGATGCGGGAGCGCTGATGAAGAAACTCGATAATCCCGTGGGCCGTGCCATCGTCCGCCGCATCCTCAAGGGCAGTGCCCAGCAGCAGCTGGCAAGCGGCGTGACCACAGTGCGCGGCGCGGGCGACCCGCTGTTTGCCGACATTGCCGTGCGCGACGCTATCGACGCCGGCAAGTATCAGGGTCCGCGCCTGGTAGCGCCGGGAACGGGCGTCACGGTGCCGGGCGGCCATGGCGCGGGCTTGTTCGCCCAGGTGGCCAACAGCCCCGTCGAGGTAGCCGAGCAGGTGCGAGACCTGTATGCGCGCGGCGCCGACGTCATTAAGCTGTTCGTAACGGGCGGTGTGTTCGATGCGACCGAGGTGGGCGAGCCGGGCGTGCTGCGTATGCCGGTGGAGGTTGCCGCGGCGGCGTGCAAGGCGGCGCACGAGGTGGGTCTGCCGGTTATGGCTCATGTCGAGAGCACCGAGGGCGTGAAGGCCGCGCTTGAGGCCGGGGTCGACACGATCGAGCACGGTGCCCCGATGACGCCCGAGATCCTGGAGCTGTATCGCGGCGCCGCGGGCACACAGCTCGAGGGACGCGCGCCGAGCGTGACCTGCACGATCAGCCCGGCGCTGCCGTTTGTATTGCTCGACCCGGAAAAGACCCATTCGACCGATACACAAAAGAAGAACGGCGACATCGTGTGCTCGGGCATCATCGAGAGCGCCCGTGCCGCACTGGAAGCTGGCATTAAGGTGGGCCTGGGCACGGACTCAAGCTGCCCGTTCGTGACGCAGTACGACATGTGGCGTGAGGTTGCCTATTTTGCCAAGTATGTCGGTGTGAGCAACGCCTTCGCGCTGCATACGGCTACGCAAGTCAACGCCGAGCTGCTGGGGCTGGGCGGCGAGACCGGTACGATCGAGTGCGGCAAGGCCGCCGATATCCTGGTGACGCGCAAGAATCCGCTCGATGACCTGTGCGCTCTGCGTGAGCCGACGCATGTGATGTGTCGCGGTGATCTGGTACGCAAGCTCATGGTGAAGCGTATTCCCGAGGTGGACGCCGAGCTCGACGCGATTATGGACATGCCTGCCGAAGCGCTGGCTGAGGAGCTGGCCCGCGACGGTGTGGCGTAGATGTGACAAAGGGGCAGCTCCGTTGCCGCATGCAAAAGCCGAGGTCTCAACACGAGGCCTCGGCTTTTTTTTCGAACAAATACTTAAGATTTGGGACAAACAAACCTGATTAATTTGTCCCGCGTGCGGGCGCTAGGAGCGGGTTTCCATCTTGGCGTGGCACTTGGGACAGGTGACGCGGATCTTGCCCTTGCCCTTGGGGACGGAGAGCATCTGGCCGCAGTTGGGGCACTTGAGGTATGCCGTGGTCTTGCGACCCTTCCACATCTTCTTGGCCGTGCGCTTGGCACGCTCAAAGTCTTCCTTACTGGTGCCGGCTGCGCGTGAGGTGCTGGCCGCTGCAGTTCCACCGCCCAAGCTGGCGACGAACTTGCCCAAGCCGGGGACGTTCGCGGTCGCGGCGACAAAGGCCTCGTTCTCCTTGCGACGTGCGTCGATGTTTTTGGACAGGCCGCGCAGCACGCCGATCACGATGATGGCGATGGCGATCCAGCTGAGCCACTGGATGCGGGCTATCGATCCGATCATCGCGATGACAATGCCGGCAAAACCCATCACGATGGTGAGTTCATCGGCACCATTGCGACCCTTCATAAAGTCATTCATGCAAATTGCCTTTCATTCGATATGCCGCACGCCTTTATACCCGATTTAGAGCAAGGGGGACAGGTTATTCTGCACCAATGTGGTGTAAACGTGCCTGTCCCCGATACACCAAGATGGTGCAAAGCAGTCCGTCCCCAATGCCCCAATCACTTGGAGAGCTTGTCGACGACGCGTTCGATCTCGGCGAGCTTGGCGGCCTTGAGGTCTTCGTCGCCCGATTCGATTGCCGAGGTCACGCAACCCTCGATATGCGCCTTGAGCACGTCGGCGTTGATGCGCGCAATGAGCGCCTGCGTTGCCATGAGCTGCGTGGAAATATCGACGCAGTAGCGGTCCTCCTCGACCATCCGCAGGATGCCGTCGATCTGACCGCGTGCCGTCTTGAGCATGCGGGTCACCGATTTATGGTCTGCCATCATGGCGGGTCCTCGTTTCTGGTCGGGGTGCGCGTGGGTCGTTACGCGGCGGTTACGGACAGGGCGTGGAACTTCTCGCCGGCGCCCTCGACGGCGGCGGCGAGCTGCTCGGCGGTCACGGTGTCGGCGCACTCCACCTGGACGGTCTGGGTTTCGTGATCGGCGTCGGCGTCGGTCACGCCGGCCACGTTGAGCAACGCCGTCTCGACGGTGGCGTCGCAGTGGCCGCACATAAGGCCGGAAGTCTTAATTGTGAAACGCATGGATATTCCTCTCTGTTGTGTCGGCTTTCCTAGGCACCCGACCTTGACCTTCAAACCGTCGCTCGCGTACCAAAGTACGCGTCGCTCCTCTTTCAGGTCAATCTCGGGCACCTGGAAACCCGTTCTAAATGGACTTAATGGTGAGCCTATTTTGCCACTTTGGATCTAAAAGTTCGCAGGCGCAGGGCATTGCTTACGACGCACACGCTCGACAGGCTCATGGCCGCGGCGCCGAACATCGGCGAGAGCTGCCAACCGGTGAGGGGGAAGAACACGCCCGCCGCCAGCGGAATGCCGATGCCGTTGTAGAACAGCGCCCAGAACAGGTCCTGCTTGATGTTGCGGATCGTGGCGCGTGAAAGCTCGATGGCTCGGGCGACGTCCATGAGGTCGCTGCGCATGAGTAGCACGTCGGCGCCCTCCTTGGCGATGTCGGCGCCGGTGCCGATAGCAAGGCCCACGTCGGCGCGCGCCAGGGCGGGGGAGTCGTTGATGCCGTCGCCCACCATGGCGACCTTGCCGCCCGCATCCTGCAGTTCGCGCACGTGGCGTTCCTTGTCGGCGGGAAGGACGTCGGCGATGACCTGTTCGCTGCTCAGCCCCACGCGGCGGGCGATTGCTTCGGCAGTGACGCGGTTGTCGCCGGTGAGCATGCGCACGTCGACGCCGAGTGAGCGCAGCGCGGAAATGGCTGCGGCGCTTGTCTCCTTGACCTTGTCAGCCACGGCAATGGTGCCGGCAAGCTCGCCGTTCTTGGCAAAGAACAGCGGCGTCTTGCCTTCGGCGGCAAATTGCTCGGCAAGGTCCGTAGGCACGGCAGCGCCCAACTCGCCCATGAAGCGCACGTTGCCGGCTGCGATGACATTCTGCCCCTCGCGCGCCGTAACGCCTCGTCCAGGCACGGCGGCAAAGTCCTCGACCATGCGTGCGACGATTCCGCGCGCCTCGCACTCGGCCATAATCGCCTCTGCCAGCGGGTGCTCGCTCGAGCGCTCCAGCGCGGCGGCCAGCTTGAGCAGCGCCTTTTCGCTCATGGCGGGCGAGCCGTCGGCGCGCGCGGCAACCACAATGTCGGTCACGGCCGGCTTGCCGCGGGTGACGGTGCCCGTCTTGTCGAGCACCACGGTGCCCACGCTGCGCAGATTCTCCAGCGCCTCGGCGCTCTTGAACAGGATGCCCATTTCGGCGCCCTTGCCGGTGCCCACCATAATGGCGACGGGGGTGGCCAGGCCCAGCGCGCACGGACAACTGATCACTAGCACGGCGACGGCGGAGGTAAGCGCCTCGTTGATGCTGCCGGTCAGTGCCATCCACACCGCAAAGGTCACGGCCGAGATCACAAACACCACGGGCACAAACACACCGGCGACCTTATCGGCCAGGCGGGCGATGGGCGCCTTGGTGGCGTTGGCGTCCTCGACGAGCTGGATGATCTTGGCAAGCGACGTGTCGGCGCCCACGCGTGTGGCGCGGAAGGTAAACGAGCCGGTGCGGTTGACGGTGGCGGCGTTGACGGTATCGCCGACGGTTTTCTCCACGGGGATGGACTCGCCGGTGAGCGCGCTCTCGTCTACGGCGGAGGCGCCCTCGAGCACCACGCCGTCGACGGGGATGGACTCGCCGGGGCGCACGCGCAGAACCTGGCCGGGAAGGATGCTGTCGACGTCGACGGTGGTCTCGCTGCCGTCCTCTGCCACGACGGTCGCGGTCTTGGGCGCTAGGTCGATCAACGCCTCGATGGCGCCGCCAGTTTTGGACTTGCTGCGCGTCTCGAGGTATTTGCCCACGGTGACGAGCGACAGGATCGTGCCGGCGCTCTCAAAATAGAGATTGTCCATGCTCGTCATCATGGCCTCGTGCACCTGACCTGTGGCCAGCTGGTCGGCCATGATAAACATGGCATAGAGCGACCAGGCGATCGACGTGGTGGCGCCTACGGCGATGAGCGCGTCCATGGTGGGCGCGCCGTGCGCGAGCGATTTAAATCCGTTGATAAAGTACGCGTCGTTGACGTAGACGATGGGGATGAGCAGGACGAGCTCGGTGAGGGCGAGCGTCATGCTGTGGGTATGGTCGGTGAAAATGCCGGGCAGCGGCCAACCGAGCATGTGCCCCATGCCTATGTAGAACAGCGGAATGAGGAAGGCAATCGAGACGATGAGGCGGGTGCGCATGGCAGAGGCGGCGGCCTCCAGCTTTTTGGTCGGCGACTCCATATGGGCGGCGCCGGACCTGGCTTGCGCGCTGCCGTTTGAGCCGGCGGCGCCGGTGCCCGCATCGACGGGCGAGGCCGAGTAGCCCGCGCGGTCGACGGCGGTGCAGATATCCTCGGGGGAGACCTGCGCGGGGTCGTAGTCGACCAGCATGGAGCCGGCGAGCAGGTTGACCGCGACGCTTTGTACGCCGTCGAGCTTGCTCACGGCACGATCCACGTGCGCCTGGCAGGCGGCGCATGTCATGCCGCCCACGTCGAACTTATCTTGAGCCATGGCTTCTCCTTTCCGTGGTTTAGTGTTGGAATTGTTAACCTGCTGATACTATACACCCATACCCCCTGGGGGTGTCCAGTAATGGTTGGAATGTATGACTTTTCATTACAGATGAGGGCGGCTGCTCAATCGTTGGCAGTCCCTGCCAAACATCTCAATCTGTAACATCTAGCAGGGAAAATGACCTCTAGTTGTTATAGATCGAGATTTTGTTTTGCGAGGTTTGAGTTTGTCTCGATCTGTAGCACGTAGAGGAAGATTTGCCCTGTAGATGTTACAGATTGAGACAATCGGCCCAGACCCGCCTCATCCGCCTCGTCATCTGTGGTTTACGTGGGGGCATGCGAAGCACGGGTATACTAACCGGCGGCGAATCTGCTCCATCGCTTAGAGCTGCTGCGTCTGGACGGCGCGTGATAGGGCTGCCAAAGCGATCGCCAGCGTGCTGAGCAACGTCCTCTCTGTGCGCACCCGTTTTTGTATGTATTAGCGCACTACCAAGCACGCCCGCGCGGCCGCATGCCGTGCCCATTGCGCGTGCAGATAAGGAACAACAACATATGCGTAATTCTGTATCCGACGTCACCGACGCCGAGATTCTGGACGAGACCCGTGAGGCCATGACCCAGGCTGCCTTCGATGCCGCCGATGAGGCCAATGCTGCCCAGGCCGTCGAGTCCGCTACCGAGAGCCTGCCCGCCTTTGACGAGCTGGGCCTTTCCGACGAGATGCTTCGTGCTATCGAGAACCTGGGCTACACGGCGCCGACGCCCGTGCAGGCCGGTTCGATTCCTGTGGTGCTCGAAGGCCGCGACCTGCTTGCCGCCGCTCAGACCGGCACCGGCAAGACGGCTGCCTTTTTGCTGCCGACCATGAACAACCTGGAGCACATCGCTCCGCCCAAGCCTGTGCGCGAGCGCAGCGGCCGCAACCGCCGTCGCGGTGCCAAGAAGCCCGAGGGCAACGGTCGCGGTCCCGTGATGCTCGTCATCACCCCCACGCGCGAGCTTGCCCAGCAGATCGACGAGGTCGCGAGCAAAATCGCCGACGTCACGGGCCACGTTGCCGTGACCGTCGTGGGCGGCGTGAGCTACAAGCCGCAGACCGCGGCACTCAAGTACGGCTGCGATATCCTGGTCGCCACGCCGGGCCGTCTGGTCGATCTGATCGAGCAGGGCGCCTGCCACCTGGACGAGGTCAAGGTGCTGGTGCTCGACGAGGCCGACCGCATGCTCGACATGGGCTTTTTGCCCGCCGTCCGCCGCATTGTGCGCGAGACGCCGTCCGAGCGCCAGACGCTTCTGTTCTCGGCGACGCTTGACGAGGAAGCCGTGGGCGAGATCACCGACCTGGTGAGCGATCCGGCCCGCGTGGAGATCGCGCCCGCCACGTCGACCGCCGACACCGTCGACCAGTTTGTGTTCCCGGTGTCCATCGAGGCCAAGAACAACCTGCTGCCCGAGTTCCTCAAGAAGGAGGGCCCGGAGCGCACCATCGTCTTTATGCGCACCAAGCACCGCGCCGACAGCTGCTGCCGTCGTCTGGAGCGTAAGGGCATCAAGGCTGCCGCGATTCACGGCAACCGTAGCCAGGCCCAGCGCGAGCGCGCGCTTTCAGCTTTCCGCGACGGCACCGTCGACGTGCTGGTGGCAACCGATGTTCTCGCCCGCGGCATCGACATTAGCGACGTGCGCTACGTCGTGAACTTCGACGTGCCGGCCGAGCCGACCGACTATATCCACCGCATTGGCCGTACGGGCCGCGCCGGCGAGCTGGGCTGGGCCATTACGTTTGTGACCGAGCAGGACGTCGACGAGTTCTACGAGATTGAGAAGCTCATGGACAAGACGGCCGATATTTACGAAGCGGGCGACCTGCACGTGGGCCCCACCCCGCCCGCCGTTGACCCCGAGCGCGATCCTGCCGCCTTTAAGGTGAAGAAGAAGACCAAGCGCGGCAAGTCCAAGAGCAAGAAGAAACTCGAGCAAGCGCGTCGCGACGGCAAGCGCAACGGCGACGATTACGGCGACGTGGCCGGTCGTTCTAACCGCGGTCGCGACGAGCGCCGCGGCGACGGCGAGCGTCCGAGCCGTCCCA